>HF999802.1:86937-99630 GCA_000434175.1 Mycoplasma sp. CAG:611 | reverse complement strand
TGCTAAACTTATTTCAAAATCAAAATATTTTTCTTGAGTTTTTCCTGCAGTATCATCTAATATTGAATTATTATCTAAAATTAATCCATCTGATGTTTCATTATATTTAAATACTATTCCACCAGCATCTATTACTTGTTCTTTCCTTCCTGTAAATAATATTTCATATAATGAATATGTTACTCCTGTTATTATAAGAATTATAGATATCATAAATATTATTAATATTAATTTATGTTGTTTTAATTTATTTATCATTTTATCAACTCCATCGTATTCTATTAACTATTAACTTTATAAGGCTATTATATAATATACCCCCCCCAAGTCAATGTTTTTGCTAACATTTTTTAACAAGGTTCAAATTTGGTATATTTTTCTATCCTACAAGATTTATTTTATCATAATAATACGAAAAATATTGTTGGTAATTTTTACCAATAAAAAAGATCATAATTTTATGACCTTATTTATCTCTTAATACAGCATTACATTTAGTTGTAACTTCATCAATAATTCTTTTAAATACTTCCATGACTTCATCTTCTTCAAGTGTTCTTGTATTATCACTAAATGTTAATTTATATGCAATTGATTTTTCATCTTCTTTTACATTAGTACCTGTATATACATCAAATACTTCAATATTAGTAAGAAGTCTAGATCCTGCATGCTTTATTACATCATATAATGCTTTTTGTTCTACATCTTTTTTTATTATAAAAGCAACATCTTTTACTATTTCAGGATAAATACTTGCTTCTTTAAACTTAATAGGCTTTACATTCATCATAATATCTTTAAGTGATATTTCACATACATAAATATCATCTTTTTTAATACTTGGATGAACTTTACCTATAATTCCTACTTCTTTTTTATCTACAAGTATTCTTGCTCCAATTTTAGGATGTATATCATTAATACTATCTTTTTCAAAACTATATCTATTTTTAAGACCTACATAATCTAAAATATTTTCTATTATTCCTTTTAATAAATAAAAATCAACTTTTAAATTATTACTATTCCATGAAGTGGTAACTAAATTACCTTTCATTAAAATAGTTAATAGCGTGTCTTCGTTATAGTTTTCATCATATACTTTACTTATTTCATAAATACAAATATTATCTTGCTTTCTTGCTTTATTATAATCATATATATTTAATAACGAAGGAATTAAACTTGTTCTTACAACACTTTTATCTATACTCATTGGATTAGGTAAATATATATTTTTAATATCTTTATATTTAAAGCTATCTGCCATTTCTATCGAAGTTAAAGTATATGTTTTTACTTCATTAAGTCCTAAAGCTCTACATCTTTTACTTATGTCTTTTCTAAATTTAACATCTTTTTCATAACCACCTTGTTTTATTTCTAATTTAGGAAGAGTTGATTTTAAATTATGATAACCATAAAGTCTACCTATTTCTTCTGCTAAATCATTAACAAATGGATCAATATCTAGTCTTCTGTTAGGGATAGTACAAGTAAATATACCATCTTCTAAAGTATATTTAAAATCTAATCTATCAAGTTCTTTTTCCATATCTGAAGTACTTATATCAATACCTAACATTTTATTAATATCATCTTTTTTAAATGTAACTACTTTTGGTGTTTTATCAATATTATCATACATTACTATACCATCATATATTTTAGCATTAGCATATTTTTCTAATAAGTGACAAGCTCTATTAAGGGCAAGAAGTGTATATTCATAGTTAAGTCCTTTACCAAATCTTACTGAAGCTTCACTTCTTAAATTTAATCTATTAGCAGTATTCCTTATACTTACATTATCAAATATAGCACTTTCAATTAAGATATTTTTTGTAGTATTTTCTACTTCAGTAGCCATGCCTCCCATTACTCCCGCGATAGAAATAGGTTTTACACCATCTGTTATTACAATATCATTACTTGTTAATGTTCTTTCTTTATTATCTAAAGTTATAATTTTTTCATTTTCTTTAGCATTTCTTACTTCAATAAATTTACCTATACTATCATAATCATAAAAATGAAGAGGTTGTCCGAATTCTAACATAACATAATTAGAAATATCAACAACATTATTTATACTTCTCATTCCAACGCTTTCAAGACGTTTTTTAATAAAATCTGGACTTTCTTTTATTTCAACATCTTTAACTAATTTAGTTAAGAAATAAGGACATTTTGAAGTATTTACTGTTAAATTTATTAAATTATCACAAGATTTATCTAAAACTTTATAACTTGTATCAGGAAGAGTAACTTTTTTATTTAAAATTGTACCTATTTCATAAGCAAATCCTATATGATAATAGCAATCATTATTTCTATGTTTATGAACATCAAGTTCATATAAAGTATCATCTAATCCTAAATACTTAAGTGGATCTTCTCCTACTACAGCATCACTATTTAATTCACAAATTCCTTTATTATAGTTTTCTTCAGTTTTTTCATCTATTCCAAGCTCAAATAAAGCACAAATCATTCCATTTGACTCTACGCCTCTTATTTTTCCTTTTTTAATAACGTTGTTACCTGGCAAAACACACCCATCTTTAGCTACAATAACTTTAATACCTTGTCTTACATTTTTTGCACCACATACTATTTGTAATGTTTCATTTCCAATATCAACAAGACATATATGTAAATGATCACTATCTGGATGATTTTCACACGTTAAAACTTCTCCAATTACTAAATTATCTATATGTTTAGTAACTACTTTTTCAACATTTATTCCTGCTTGTGTTATTTCTGTTGCTAACTTTTTTAAATCTCTATTTTCTATATCAACATAATCTTTAACCCAATTTAAACTAATCATATTAATCCTCCCTTTTATCAAATGGTGATACTTCTCTTAAATCTGTTTGATAGAATGTTCTTATATCATTTATACCATATTTAAGCATTGCAAGACGTTCTGCTCCAAACCCAAATGCAAATCCTGTCCAACTATTTGGATCATAACCACAGTTTTTTAAGACATTTGGATGAACAATTCCTGCTCCTGCTACAGTTATCCAACCTGTATTTTTACATAATGAACAACCTTTTCCATGACATGCAAAACAACTAATATCAGTTTCTACACTTGGTTCAGTAAACTGATAATAACTTGGTCTAAATCTAGTTTCACAACTCTCTCCAAATAAATGTTTAAATATAACATCCATTGTTCCTTTAAGGTCTGATAAACTTATTTCTTTATCTACTACTAAACCTTCAATTTGCATAAATTGATGTGAATGTGTTGCATCATCATCATCTCTTCTGTAAGTTTTTCCAGGACAAATCATTCTAATAGGTTTTTTCCCTCCATACTTTAACATTGTTCTTGCTTGAACTGGAGATGTTTGACTTCTAAGTAAGATTTCATCATCTTTTATATAGAATGTATCTTGTGCATCCCTTGCAGGATGTCCTTTTGGAATATTTAATAATTCAAAATTAAATTTATCCTCTTCAATTTCAGGACCATCCAAAACATCATAACCCATTGAAATAAATACAGTTTCAATATCTTCAACTAATTTTTCTAAAATATTAGGTGAACCACTTGTTATTTTAGTACCAGGAAGTGTTATATCTATTTGTTCTTTATTTAACTCTTCATTTAATTTTTCTTCCTCTAAAACTTTTTGTTTTTCCATAAATAAAGTATTAAAATGATTTCTAATATCATTAACCATCATTCCATAACTTTTTTTATCAACTGCTTCTTTTATCCCATTTTGTAAAATAGTAATAATACCTGTTTTACCTAAATATAAAACCTTAATTTCATTTAAAGATTTTAAATCATTAACATTACTAATTTTATTACTTATTTCATTTTTTATTTCATCAATATTCATAAAAATCCTCCTTCATAAAATAAAAAAGGTAATACCAAAGGACGAATTATTTCGTGGTACCACCTTATTTCATAAGTATAACTTATCTTAAACCTTTAACGCAGGTAACGATAAAGCTAAAGAGTGAATTCATAAGATATTACTTAGAAGTTTACACCAACCACTTCTTCTCTTAAAGTAATACTTCTTATTACTATTTTCTTATTATCGCTTTTTCTTATGTATTGAGTATACTATTAAATTAAGAAAAATTCAAGATGTTTACTTAAGTTTTTTAATTTCCAAGAATATATGGATTACTACTTGTTTTACTATAAGTAAAAAGTACATAACTTATATATCCCACTAATATTAAAAGAACTAAAATCATAGTAATTAAAAAATAACTATTTAAAACCTTTATATCAGTTTTTAAAAAACTTATAATTTTTTTCATATCATCACCCTATCTTAAAAGCACATTTTATAAAATATACCTTTATTATGTCAATATATAATTTGTCGCTTTTTTAATTAAAAAACTATACTTTTATTCAAGTATAGCCTTTATTCTTCTTACTCCTGAAGAACTTGCTTCTTCTTTTATTATTTTAAAATGTCCTAATTCTTTAGTATTTTTTACATGTGGTCCACCACATAATTCTTTTGAAACATCCCCAATTGTATATACTGTTACAACATCAGGATATCTTTCAATAAACATACATTCTGCTCCACTTTTAATCGCATCTTCTTTATTCATTTGAGTACAAATAACATCTAATCCTTCATTTATCCAAGTATTTACAATATCTTCTGCTTTTTTTATTTCCTCTTCACTTAATTTATGATCACAAGAAAAATCAAAACGCATTCTTTCTTCAGTTATATTGCTTCCTTTTTGATGAACATCTTTATTTACTACTAACTTTAATGCAGCATTAAGTAAATGTGTAGCGGTATGATATTTAGTTTCTATTTCACTATTATTAGATAATCCACCTTTAAACTTACCATTTGCTGATTTTCTTGATAATTCTTGATGAGCTTTAAATTTTTCATAAAAACCTTCAACATCTACATCAATATTTTTTTCATTTGCAAGTTCTAAAGTTAATTCAATTGGAAATCCATATGTATCATATAATTTAAATGCTAAATCTTTATTTAATTTATTGTCTTGTAAAGAACTAACCATTTTATCAAATTCTTTTAAACCTTTAGATAATGTTTTATTAAATTTAATTTTTTCTTTTTTTAATTCTTCAAGAACTATATTTCGATTTTCTTCTAATTCTTTATAATATTTTTTATATTTATCTATTATTAAATTAGCAAGTATTTCTTCAAAATTACTATCAATATCAATATTTAACATCTTAGCATATCTTATTGTTCTTCTTATTAATCTTCTTAAAATATAACCTTGATCTGTATTAGAAGGTTTAATAAAAGCATAATCTGCAAGAATAAATACGGAAGTTCTTATATGATCTGCGATTATTCTCATTGGTTTTTCATTACCTTCATATGGCAAAGATGATATTTCTTCTATTTTTTCTATAACATCTTTCCAAATTGATGATATATAATTATCATTTACGCCTTCAAGAATAGCAGTCGTTCTTTCAACACCCATACCTGTATCAACATTTTTCTTAGGAAGTTCACTAATTACCCCATTTTCATCTTTATAAAATTCCATAAAAACATCATTCCATATTTCAACCCATCTATCATCTTCTGGATCAAATACTTCAGGTATTTCATCATCACTTCTAAAATAAAACATTTCACTATCAGGTCCACATGGTCCAGTTTCTCCTGCTATCCAAAAATTATCATCTTTTGTTTTAGCAATTCTTTTTTCATTTATTCCCAAACTTTTCCATATTTCATAAGATGTTTTATCTTCTTCAATATCATCATTTCCTGCAAAAACAGTAACTCCAAGCCTTTCAACAGGAATATTTAAAACTTTTGTTAAAAATTCAAAACTCCAAGTAATTGCTTCTTTTTTAAAATAATCCCCAAGACTCCAGTTACCTAACATTTCAAAGAATGTATGATGATAAGTATCTCCAATATTATCTAAATCATTAGTTCTAATACATTTTTGATAATCACATAATCTTGTTCCTAAAGGATGTTTTTCTCCTTTTAAATAAGGTACAAGTGGTTGCATACCTGCTGTATTAAATAATACAGATGGATCATTTTCAGGTACAACTGGCGCACTTGGTATAAAAACATGTCCTTTACTTACAAAAAAATCAATATATAAATCCTTTAAATTCATTATTTTTCACCTCTTACTACATTTAATATAATATCAACAACTTCTTCAATAGTTTTATTAGTTGTATCAATATATACTTGGTCTTCACTTCTTTTTAAAGCTCCCACTTTTTTATGTAAATCATTGTAATCTCTTTTTTCAATATTTTCAAGTACTTCTTCATAAGTACATGAAATATTATTTAATTTATTTTGTTTATATCTTCTATTTGCTCTTTCTTCTAAAGTAGCATCTAAATAAAATTTATAAGTAGCATTAGGAAAAACAACTGTTGTTATATCTCTTCCTTCCATAACTATATCATTATTTTTAGCATAACTTCTTTGAAGATGTAACATACTTTCTCTTACTCCAATGTAATTTGAAATAGGAGAAACAATATCTGATACTTCGTTACTTCTTATTTTTTCTGTAACATCTTCATTGTTTAAATAAACTTTATCTTTTATAAGTTTAATATCAATATTTTTTGCTACTTCTTCTAATTTTTCTTGTTCTTCTTTTTTTATATTATTTTCTAAAGCATATAAAGCAACACATCTATACATAGCCCCTGTATCTATATTCAATAAGTTAAGTCTTTTTTCTAATTCCTTAGCAATTGTTCCTTTCCCAACTCCACATGGACCATCAATTGCTATTATTATATTTTTTTTCATATAATGTTTCCTTTCAAAATAAAACTTATTATTAAATAAGTTTTATATATTTGTCTTTTCTTTTAATCTTCCAATTAAATTATATTTTTCATTATAATAACTTGCTATTATTTTAACACTAGCCATTACTGGTGTTGCAAAAATCATTCCAAGTATACCAAATAAATATCCAAACACTAATAATCCTATCATAATTGTTACAGGATGTAATTTCATTGTTTTACTCATAATTAAAGGTTGTAAAATCATTCCATCAACTTGTTGTATAGCAAATGCTACAACTCCTGCTAAAATACCAGTTAAAGGGCTTACTGTTAAACCTACAATAACGCATATTGCTCCACCTATCCATGGTCCAATGTATGGAATTATATTTGTAATTCCACAAATAAGTCCAAAAAGTAAAGCACTTGGAAGACCAATTATTCCATAGAATATTGATGATAAAATCATTATAATTAATGATATAAATAATGTTCCTTGAACGAAACTTCTAAAAGCTATATTTAATTTTCCAATTATATAATTAAATCCTTCTTTATTTTTTATTGGAATATAATTAAATATTTTTTTAACACCCTCAAAATCAATAAGTAAATAAAACCCTACGATTAGCCCTAATCCAAAAGTACCAATAGATGATACAAGCGTACTTACAACATTTAAAGCTGCTTTAGGAAGTCCTGTTGTTAAATCTACTCCAATATTTTCTAATGCTTTATATACACTAGTTTCAACTGATGTAAAATCAAATCCTGTCGCTTCTAATTTAGTAAATAAATTTTCAATAAATGTACCTGTTGATTTTATAAGAGTTGGAAGTGAATTAGTAATAAATTCATTAAGTTGTGTATAAAGAAGTGGAAGCATTATTCTAAATAATAAATATAAAATCAGAATAAATACAAAAAATACTACAATTGTTCCAATTGATCTTTTTACATTTTTCTTTTGTAAATAAGTAACTGCGGGATCTAATAACCATGCAATTACTAATCCTATAAAAAATGGACTAATGACTCCTAAAATAGATCCTAATACTTTAAATATTTCTAGATTTTTAAATAAAATTATAACAAATACAATAATAGCTAAAATAACACATGTATAAAGTATTTTTAACATTTTTTTAGATAAACCTATTACTTCGTTTAAATTATGATAATTTAATTCTTCTTTTTTATTATTATTCATAACTCTTCATTCCTTTCAAACTAACAATAGTATACCATGAAAAATCTTTAAAAAAAACCCTAATTTAATTAAAAATTAGAGTTTTTTAAGTGACAAGTACATTCATCACAACAATTACAAGAATTTTTCTTACCACTTCTTAAGTTACCTATAAAATCCTTAACATTTTGTTTGGCTTCTTTAGGTAAAGCAAAATAAACTCCTGCCCCTGCTATTACCATACTACCAACAACATAAGCAGCTGCTTTTTTAAATCCTTTCAAAAATCTTCACCTCAAAAGTATTATTTACTTTTTTTATTATTTAATGCATGAAATAATAAAATCTTTTAAAGATGTTTTTCTAATATTTTCTTTATCATTTAAAATAGCTTTTTCTAAAGCGGATAACTCCCCAATTAAAATAAGTTTTTTCTTTGCCCTTGTAGTGGCAGTATAAATAAGCTTTTTATATAACATAATACTATATTTATTTAAAATTGGAATAATAACAACATCAAACTCACTACCTTGAGCTTTATGTATACTTATACAATAACCTAACTTTAAATCACTAAAATTAGATGCTGTTATTCTTACAATATTAGAATCAAAATCTATTGTCATTGCTTTTGATTTTTTATTTTCAATTCTTAAAACTTGTCCGATATCCCCATTAAATATATTTTCTTCAATATTATTTACAAGTTGTAAAACCTTATCATTTTGTCTAAATAAAACACCATTATAAGTAATTTCAGTTTTAGTAACACTTCTTTTATTTATTAATTCTTGAATATAATAATTTAAATCATCAATTCCATTATCTCCTTTATAAAGAGGTGCTAAAACTTGAAAATTATTTATATCCATATCTTTATATTTTAAAACATATTCTTTTAAACAAGATTTTAACTCTTCACTAGAACAGTTTTTAAATATTAAATCATCACCCTTATTAAATATATCAAAATCTATTATATTATTATTTATATTATAAGCAAATAAACTAATATTAGAATTTTCTTCTTGTCTATATAATTTATTTAATTTAATTACATTTACACATTCACTATCAATAATATCTTTTAAAACTTGTCCTGGTCCAACACTTGGAAGTTGATTATAATCCCCGATTAAAACTATTTTAGTAGTCTTTTTTAGTCCTAATAATAAATTATAAAACAAATAGGTATCAATCATACTAGATTCATCTATTATAACAAAATCTACTTCACTTAAATTATTTTCATTTATATTAAAAGTATCATCTTCTTTATTCCACTTTAAAAACCTATGAATTGTATAACTAGGAAATAACGATTGTTCTGTTATTCTTTTACTAGCTCTTCCCGTTGGTGCTAAAAGCGCTAGATGTCTTTCAAGTTCATATGGTGAATAATTATTTATTTGTTGATATATTTTTGTAATTGATTTAATAATTGTTGTTTTACCTGTTCCAGGCCCTCCAGTTATAACTAAAAACTTATTTATAAGTGCTTCTTGTATTGCATGTAATTGTTCGTTATTAAATTTTATATTATTTTCTTTTTCAAAATTTTCCAAAATATTAGAACTTATAACACTATCTTTATTATAATCATTAGACAAAGAAAATATCCTTTCTGCTATATATTTTTCTGCTTCATACATTTTTTTTAAATAATACTTATTATCTTCTAAAATAATTTCTTTATTTTCCACTAATTGATTTAAACAAGATACAAAAAGTTCATAATTATCAAAAAATAATATTCTTTTTAAATATATTAATATATCATTTATAGAAAAGTATGTATTACCACTTGCAAAAGATAATTCATTTAAAATATATTTTATACAAGATTTTATTCTCCTAGAATCATCCTCTTTAATATCAAAATTTGCTTTTAAACTATCAATCTTTTTAAAAGAAATTTCATAAATATCTTCAACTAATATATATGGATTATATTTTATTACTTCCATTGTTTTTTCTTTATATGTATTATATATTTTCAAAGAATCTTTAGTTGAAAAACCAAGTTTATTTAAATCTACGATAACTTTATAACTTTGCTGATGTTTTAACAAATTAGTTTCTATTATTTCTTTTTGATTTTTCGTAACTGTTGGAACATCATATAAAATATCAGGATTATTTAAAATTGAACCTAAACAATTTTCCCCTAAAACTTCAACTATTTTAGTAGCAGTTTTCTCACCAATTTTAGGAAATAATTTACTTGATAAAAATTCAACAATATTATCTTTATCATTAGGTAATGTTATTTCATAAGTATCAACCATAAATTGCTCCCCATATTTTTCATGAATATTTGTTTTTCCATAAAATATATATAGATCAGTTTCATTTAATGTATTAAAATAACCTGTAAAAGTTATTGTTTTACTAAGAAACTTTTTTAAATCTTCACTTGTATCTTTTATTTTAAAAAGGCCTACTACATAACCTTTATCACTTCTAAAAATATATTGTTTAAAATTACCTTTTATAAATGTCATAACATCACCAATTAAATTATACAAAAAGAAAAAACATAAGTCAATTAAAAACTTGAACTTATGTTTGGATTATTTAAATAACTCAATTACTTTAGATAATTCTTCTTTATCAGTAACGCTTTCTACATATTTTTCATTATCACTTACAGTTTCTTTTAAAAACACAACATCGTTTGTACCATCAGTAGCAATAGCATAAATATAATTTGTATTATTATAAGGTTGTTCCTTAATAATTAAAAATTCTGTATCATCTAACATTAATATATCATCCATATTATTTTCTCGCTCCTGTTCCTGGATTACTTGTTTTTCCTAAAACAATTTGACTATATAAATCATATGCTTCTTCGTTATAATCTAAATTACCACCTAGTCTGTTTTGTTCATCAACCCAATGATAAAATCTTTGTATATCACTCATATCTTCAACACTTTCAATGTCAACTCCCAAAGGAGTTCCGTTTTTTTGTAAATAATCTGCTTTTTCCATTACAGAAGAAACTCCGTATCCTACTCCAAAAACAATTGCAGAAGTTGCAATTATAGCAAGCGCAGATTTTACCTTTTCAGGTAATGTTTTTTTACTTCTTCTTTCCTTTTGTTTAGAAATATTTCTAACCTTAGAGTTTTTCCCCATATTTATAGCTTCTTGTTTTTGTTTAAATGAAAAATCATTCATATAATTTTTTTCATATTCTTCAACAACACGTCTATAATGATTACTATCTAAAACACGTTCATTATCTTTAATATCCATATCTTTACCTTCCTTCTATTATAAGAATAGCATAAATTATTAATAAATGCAAATTACATTCCTGCAAAATATGTAACTTCTCTTATCTCAAACCTTAAAGCATCTTTGCTATCAATATCATCATAAACTGATTTAAAATTCCATGTCTTTCCTTTTTCAAGATTTGATAAAAATGCATTACTTTCTCCAAGAACATTTCCTTTTGCATCATAAATTGTATAAGAAATAGTTATAGATTTATATGATCTATTTGAATTGTTATGTAAATATCCTTCAACATAATAAACATTACTTTCACTATTATAATATCCTACAACATCTTTAGTTATTGTTAAATTTCCTTTATCAATATAAACAATACCATCTTGTTCATAAAGTTTTAATGCTTTCATTTCATCATTTATATTATTTGCTACAAAAATCAACTCTAAAACAAATAAAATAGCCCCAAGAACAATTATTAAAATAGCCCATGTTGGCATTTTTTTCTTTGTTTCTTTTTTAATATTATCACTTATAACTTCCATTTTTACAGGATTTTCTTTCCCAACATTTTTTACTTTTTCAGGTTTAGTTGTAGTCTTTTTTGTTGTACTTTTTTTAGTACTTGGTTTTTTAATTTCTTTTTCTTTCATATTTATTCTCCTATCTTTTTTTATTGTATCACATATATTAAATATTTAAAATACTTATTTAATATAATAAATATAATTTTCCTTTCTTGGAGCAGGAGATGCTTTTTCACAATCCATATAACCTAAAGCACAAAATCCTATTCCTTCATAATCACCAGTAATATTTAAACCTTTTAAAAGATTTTTTCCAAATTCTTCTTCAAACACTTCCTTAGCACGGTGAATCCAAATACTTCCTAATCCTAAACTTTCACAAGCATTTAGCATATTCCCCATTACCAAACTTCCATCATATAAGTAAGTTTTAACTGATTTATCTGCTAAAACTGCTAAAATAACTGGAGCATTATAAAATGAATCAAATCCTTCAGGCATATTTCCTACTTTTCTATTTTCCAAAGATAATTCATCACGTATTTTTTTATTTGTTATAGCTATTATAATTGGGGATTGTTTACCATTTCCTGTCGGAGCATAAGTTCCAGCTTCTAATACACTTTCTAGCTCTTCATTAGTTATCATATCTTCTTTAAACTTTCTACAACTTCTTCTTTCTTTTAATACTTTTAATGTTTCATTCATAATTATTCCTCCTTATTTATTTTATTAAACATTATTATTTTTTCTTTTAGTTTAATTCTACTAACTTCATAACCATATTCATTTAACTCTTTTTTATAATTTAAAAATGAATGGTCAATATCAAACCCTAAAAATATTTTTAATTTCATCAAATGTCATTATATAACTTGCTTTATTATTGTCTTTTATATAATTCCATAAAACTTCATATTTACTCATCATAAACCTCT
>HF999802.1:71398-86898 GCA_000434175.1 Mycoplasma sp. CAG:611 | reverse complement strand
TATTAATTATATATTTATTATAACACATATTTTTTATTAAAACTAAAAAAATATTTTTTATAAAAATATGACTTAAATTAAAATTCATGTTATAATTTAGTTACTCAATGACCAAGTGTTATATGAGTCCTAAAGACGCAACTATTTATTAGTTGCGTTATCCGTTTATATTATAATAAAAAGGTTTCCTAAGAAACCTTTTTTACATTAAAGCAGAACTTTTAGTCTGCTCATTATCATTATTTTTCAATATAACCACTTATACCTTTAGTATACATATCATCTGTTATTGTTTTATATCTTTTTCCATCATAATCATCAGTAAAACCATTATAAGCCTTATATACTTCCCCAGTTTTTGTATCATAAACTCTTTCATAACCAAGGGTTGCATCACTTTGTTTTTGACTCATTATATCAAAACTAGCATTTCTTTTTTCCCAAGAATCCATTATTCCATCAGTTATTTGATTACATATATTTCTTACATTTTGAAAATTTTTCATAACAGCATCTTGTTGTTTATTAAATCCGTTTAAAAATGTTTCTGAAAATTCTAGTGAAGATGCGACAGTATTTAATACGTCTTGATAATTTATAAATTCATCTTTAGGTGCTGTTATAAAGATAGTATCATATACATTTAAATATTGGATATCTACTTGTTTAGCAGAAAGGAAATCTTCAGACACATAATATGGACCAACATCATATACATAAGCACTAAATAATCCTTCAGCATCATTTCCATCTTGATCTTTAAATGTTGCTCTTAAAACATCTCCTCCTACAAGACCTTTACCTAATTTTTCAACAACTGTAAAATCTGTTATTGTTGGAAATGTAAAAGCACTTGTATTATTTAAAGGTCCTAATTCATTAAATATCTTATAAAAACCTTCAGTATCTTTTGTAGAAATTACAGGGTTTTTAGCAAATATTTTATTTGGATAAAATTTCTTTTGCCATGCTTTAGCAGCTTCACTTTTGTTATAACCTTCTGTTTTTAAATTAAAGAAAAATTGATATGTAGGATTGTTAGGATCATATGCTTTAACTGTATAATGGATATAATCACCAATAACATCTACTTTCCATCCTTCAGGTACCTTTAATTTTACTAAACCATTATTATATTCAACATATTTAAGTGATTTAGTTTCTATTTGTCTAATTTTTACCCCACCACATCCAGTCATACTAAAAAGTATAACAACAAACATTAAAATAGTTAAGATTTTCTTTTTCATATTCTTCACACCTTTCAAAAAGTATTTTATTAATTACAATATTATTATAACATAAATATTATAATTTTATATATTTAAAATTTAATTTACTTAGTTTCTTTACTATATTTATTTCTAATTATAAAAAGAATTATAGGTCTTGTTAAACCAAGTGTTAAAACATTTACAACAGTTAATATATCAGCATATTTACTTGTAACATTCTTATATATTTTATGTGATATTATAATATCAATTACAAAAGATAAAACAATAAGAATTAATAAAATTATAAAAAAGACAATTCCTATTTCCGTATTAATATAAATATAAACACTTATACAAAATATAATAAACATTAAAACTCCCAAGATTAACCCTAGTGTTTTATTATTTGTAATTTTACCTAATATATATTTATTATAAAATGGTATCCATGTTCTTAATTTATAATTATAATTTAAGTTCTTACTAATACACATAGTTGAAATACTATCAAAAGTGTAACTAATTACTAAAAATAATATAATAAATACTAATACAATAAGATACATTATATATACAAATGGTACTACTCCCATCAAAAATAACACACTGATTCCTCCCATCGTTTCACTTCCTTTAATTTCATTTTACCACATTTTTATTTTATGTTAAATAATAAAAAAACAGATATTTCTATCTGCTATATTTTATATTTGGTAGCGAGAAAGAGATTCGAACTCTTGACCCACCGGGTATGAACCGATTGCTCTAGCCAGCTGAGCTATCTCGCCATAAATAAAGTAAATTTATTGTAACAAACAAATTTACTTTTTTCAAGTCATTTTTGATAATTTTTTAAATTAATTATACATTTCTTTGTTTTTTCTAAATACTAATGATGAACCAACAATAACTAAAGCTGCCACTCCAACATATAAAGCTGTTGTTTCAATTCCTGTTTCAGGATTATTTGTAGTAGAACCATATTCTTTAAATGAATAAAAATTATTATCATAAATTGTACTACTATTTGTTTTATTTACTAATTTTACCCATACAATATATTTTCCATCTGTTGTATTAGTAACATCAGTTGAATTATAAATACTATCATTTGTAGATGTTTTCCAAACAGCATCATCATAATCTTTTATATTATTATTAATTTCTGTTAAATAATTATTTAACTCACTTTTTTTAGTTAAATATTCTTCACTTGTTTGATCTGTTATTTTTTCTAATTCAAGTTTTGTTTTATAATAATTATCAATTGCAGTACTTAAAGTTGTATCATTATCAACCTTTTGAATTTGATAACTTAAATCATAAGAACTTATCCCTGTTATTGTTACTTTAGAATCACTATTAAAAACTGTTGGAAAATCAATATTATTATTGCTATCATTAGCAAGTGTGCTTGCATTAACTACCCCTAAACCTACAAACATTAGCATTGTAAAAAATAAACCATATAACTTTTTCATATAAACACCTCTTCTATATTAATAATAATCTTTTATTACTTATTTGTCTATTATGAAGTAAAATGTACTTGTCAATTTATGTCAACTTTATTAAAAATTATTTCCACCGTTGTTCCCTTTCCCTTTTTTGAATAAAAATTTAATTTTCCATTATGAAGTTTTATGATTTCATTTGATAAAGGAAGTCCTATACCTGTACCATTTTTCTTTGTTGTATAAAACATTTCATTAATATTTTTTAAAATATCTTCATCCATTCCACATCCATTATCTATAATTGATATTATAACCTCTTTATTATTTTCTTTAGTATTTATTTCAAGTTTTCCTTTTTTACCATCAAAAGATTCAATACCATTTTTAATTAAATTAATAAAAACTTGTTTTAATCTATCATAATCACCATTTATATATATTTCATCATCTGTTACTTTATTTATTAAATCAATATTATTTATTTTAAATATCAAAGAAAAAGACTCCAAAACTTCATTTAATAACATATTAATATCTATAATATCTAAATTAACTTTAATTTTAGTATAATTCATAAAATCATCCATTATTGTAAGTGTTCTATTTAATTCATTTTTTATTATTTCATTATATCTTTCACACTTATTCATATCATTTTTATTGAACATATCAACATACCCTTTACATACCGCGATAGGATTTTTAATTTCATGTGTTATTTTAAACAAAGAATTTTTTAATTCTTTTTCATGCTGTAATTCATTTAAAACTTTGTTAAGAGATAATATTTTTTCAGCTTTTTCCATTAATTTAACTACTAAATAACATATTACATAAAATATAATAAGAAGAACAAATAAATTTATAATAACAAAATAAATATCATTACTATCAGGAACAATATAAAATATTTCATAAGATAACACTATTCCCTTTAAAAAAGTAAAATTGTTTATTATAGTAACACTATTATCTTTTTTATGTTTTTTATTAAAAAAATAAAAATATAAAAAATAAAATAAATATTCAGAAAAAACAAAATAAATATTAAAATCAAATAATTTATAATAATAAAAAGTAATTATTATAGATAAAACAATATTAAGTAAATTTCTCTTTCTAATAATTCCTATTACTAAAGGGACATTTACTAAAAGAAGAAATATTTTATTAGGAAAATAAATATAATACTTTATAATTAAATAAACTGAACTCAGTAAACATAAATCAAATAAAAGCTCACTTTCTTTTTTGTTTGTTATTTTAGTATAAGTTAAAAATATAAGATATAAAAGTATTGGGAAAAGTAAAAATATTAAGTAAATAATTAAGCTATCAAAAAACAACATAAAATCCCTCCTTAATATAAAGATTAGCAAGATTTTATGTCGTTATTTGTCGAACTTTGTAAAAATATATCAAAATTTATTATTTTATGTCATCAATATATTTTTTTAATTGTTTAGAATTAGGTCCTAAAATTATTTTTAATTGATTATCTATTTCTACAATACCTTTAGCCCCAAGTTCTACAATTGCATCTTTATCTACTTTATCAATATCTTTTACGGTTACAATAAATCTTGATAAATTTACTTCCGTATCAATAATATTATCTTTACCTCCAAGATATGATGTAAGCTTATTAAATTCTAATTTTACATCTTTCTTATTTATCTTTAGCACTGCTAAAAGCAATATAATAAATACAATTGCTAAAATAATATATTCTATTTTCATAAGTTTCCTCCTTGGTTTTACCCTACATTTATATTATATAATATTTTTTCTAAAATTCAAATATTTTATTAGGTATAAATAACACACATTATACATAAATATTGAATATCTTATATTAGAACAAATAAAAGGGGTGGATTATATATGGATAATAATAATTGTTGTATTGAAAAAATATTAAAAATTATATGTAAATTACAAAGTAAAGTTGAAAAATTTGATGATATGCCAAATTCTTGTGATAGACCATATTTAGGATGTAATACTTCATCTTGTTTATATAACACAAGACCAGTTACTTTCTACAATAGAAACAATGAGCTTATCACATTAAATTATACTTTAAATGATGAAACTGGAACTAGTAGTGTTTTTAGAGTGGAAAAAACTGATGGATGTTGTTGTACTTGTCGTGTTTTAGCACCTAATCCTGATGTTTCAGCACTTGATAATCCTTATGTTGCTACAAATTCATTTTATACATTAAATTGTAATTGTATTTGTGTTTTACAATGCTTACCTGATACTTTTGTAGATTGCATTTGAAAGGAGGAAATTAAAAATGTGTGAAAATAATAATAATTCTTGTTCATGCTATACAAATATTTTAAATACTATTGTTACATTACAAAAACAAGGTGATATTTGTGATGATGCATTAAATAGTTGTGATAAACCATATTTAGGATGTAATACTTCATCATGTTTTTACAACACAAGACCAATAACATTTTATAGTTGTGGTAATACGACACTTTGGACAATGCCATATACATTAAATGGTCAAACAAGTAGAAGTTCCGTATTTAGATGTGAAGCTGTAGATGGATGTTGTTGTACATGCCGTGTTTTAGCACCTAATCCTGATGAGGCAAGTGAAAATCCTTATGTTGCAACATCTTCACTATTTACACTTAACTTAAATTGTGTAGGTGCAATTAGTTGTTTACCTGATACATACGTAGCATGTGTTTAAAATAAAAAAAACTTCTTTTGAAGTTTTTTTAATTATATTTCTTTTATTTCAATAATATCCTTAGTATTAATTATTCTTCCATCACTTGTTATTATATTACTTCCCATTTTTCCAGATATTTTTGTCTTAATTAAATCACTTTTTGTTTTTATAGCAACATCAGTATTAAAAATATAATTATTACTTGTTATTTTATTTACTCTAAAATCATTATAACTATTATTCTTATTAACATCAGGAACTTTTTCTTCAATAAAAGAATAATAAGAAACTTTATTATTAGTTAATTTTTTATTAATATTAGGCTTAAATATATTTAATCTTTTTTCCATAACAAATCTCCTTACTAATAAATTTTATGAAAAAAATTATAAAACTTGATAAATATTCCATAATATTAATATGAAAAAGAGAATAAAGATTAATAAAACAATTATTTTTTGCCTATTTATATTTTATTTAATAAGTATTTTATCTATTTCAAGTACATTAAATTATTTACCTGAAACTCTTAATAATCTAGTTATTAAACAAACTATTTTTTACATACTTGGAATAATTTTAATATTTATAATGATTAATATAGATCTTAATATTTTAATAAATAAAGCTAAATATATATACTTATTAAATGTATTTTTACTTCTTTTAGTGCTTCTTATTGGAACAGAAACAAATGGTATAAAAGCATGGTTTTATATACCTATTTTCGGTAGCTTTCAACCTAGTGAATTTATGAAAATAAGTTTAATTTTATATTTAGGAAATATAATTAATAAAAATAGAAAAAATGAACAAAGTGATCTAAATTTAATTATAAAATGTTTAATAATAACACTAATTCCAAGCATATTAACATTTTTAGAGCCTGATACTGGCGCCGTTATTGTATACTTTGTTATTCTAATTGTTATGTTATTTGTAAGTGGAATTAATTTAAAATGGTTTATTTATTTTATTTTCTTAGGAATACTTGGTATTGGAAGTATTTTATACTTATATTTATATAAACAAGACTTATTTATAAATATTTTTGGTTCAAGTTTATTTTATAGATTAGATAGATTATTTGATTTTATTAATCTAAGTGGGATGCAATTAAATAATTCTATTATAAGTATTAGTTCAAGTGGTATTTTTGGTCACGGAATTAATAATATACCTATTTATTTTCCAGAACTCCAAACAGATTTTATATTTGCATCCTTTACAAGTTGCTTTGGTCTTTTAGGAAGTATTATTTTAATAATGACAATATTTATTTTCGATAAAGAAATAATAAATATTGCTAAAAATAAAAAAGAAAACATATATAAATATATTTTATCTGGTATTTGTTCTGTTTTAATTTATCAACAAATACAAAATATATCTATGACTATTGGTCTTCTTCCTATAACAGGTATTACCCTTCCTTTTATTAGTTATGGTGGAAGTAGTTTAATATCATTTATGATTCTAATTGGAATAGTTTTAAATATTCAAATAAATAAATGATTAATTCATAAAAAGAAAGCATTTTTTAATACTTTCTTTTTATATTATAAATTAAAAATTTAATATTTACCGCTAACACTAATTCCAACCATTATAATATATAGAATAAAATATAATATTAAAAATTATTTAAATAATTCGCTGTGACTTCCTGTATCAATTAATAAAAGCAATAATTTATCTTTATTATATCGATAAATTAATAACCAATCTGGATTTATATGACATTCATTACAATCCTTATAATATTTATCATTGACTAAACTATGATTTTTATATTTCATATTTAATTTTTCATCATTTGCTAATTTATCTATAATATCAAATAATTCATTAATATCTTTACCCTGCTTTATTAATTTTTTTAGTGCTTTTTTAAATTTTGTAGAATAAACAACATCATATTTATAACTAGTCATCCACTAATAATGCTTTTTCTAAGTCTTTTCTATTTGTATATCTTGGATATTTTAAAGGATCATTTATCATTTCATTGACTTCCTTTAATGCTTCTAGCATTTCTTTACTAGGCTTAGGGTTTACTACTTCAAATGGCACTCCATTTCTTTTTATAACTTGTACTAAAGTCATATTAATAAAAGTACTCATGTTTAAACCTAAATCCTTTAAAATATTTGTTGCTTTTTCTTTTACTTGTGTATCTACATTTACATTAATTGCACTTGTTAAACTAGACATAATAATCATCTCACTTTCTATTGCAATAATAACATATAAACAAACATTTGTCAATATAGTTACTACATATGTACTACAACATAACTACATTATTGCATTAATATAATACATATTCTATAAATTAAAACCTTTTTATATAAAAATCCTCCTTTCATTTATTTTTTAGAAGACATTTTTATCCTCTATATATAATTATATGAATAAAATTAAAAAGCACCTAAATTTAAATAGAAAAGTTAAATATTTATAAAAAAAGAAAGCATTTTTTAATACTTTCTTTTTAATTATTTATTTATTTTCTTTATCATATCTACTATTTCTGTAACAACTTTAGCATTTTCTTTTTCAAGATTTGAAGCGTTTGAATATAAATATTCTTGTAAAACTATATTAGATAAACTAGCTACAGATCTTTCAACAGCATATAATTGTGTAATAACATCATCATAATTTTTATCATCTTCAATCATTTTTTTTACACCATTTATTTGTCCTTCAATTACGCTAAGTCTATTAACTATTTTTTTCTTATTATCTCCAAGATAAGATTTATTTTTATTACTTGCCATATACACCATTCCTTTCAAAGTTTATAACTTCATTTGTATAAATAAATTATATACTATTACATGGTATTTGTCTATATAAAAAGGTAAAAAAATGTATACCAAATTTTACCAAAATTTTACATTTAGTAAAAAAATAGTTATCACAAGTTCTTTATTTTTTATAACCTAATTTAGTAAATGGAAATAATACTAAATTAGCACTTCCTAAAATTTTATCTTTACTAAAACAACCAAAAGTTCTACTGTCAAGTGAAACTTCACGATTATCTCCCATAACAAAATAACAATTTTCTGGTATTTTTTTTAATTTAAAATCATCTAAAGAAAAATTAGTTGTATAAACATCATCATTTAAAAATGGTTCTTTTATATACTCCCCATTTATATATAATTTATTATCAACATATTTTATTTCTTCATTAGGAAGACCTATTACTCTTTTAATAAGTAATTCTTTATCCATTTTAACTACGACAATATCAAATCTTTTTATATCATTTTTATTATATTTTATTTTATTTAAAATCATTATTTCACCATTTTTTAAAGTTGGATCCATACTTGTACCATTTACTCTAACTGGTGTAATTATAAATGTTCTTATTAAAATAACCATAACAATAATTAAAAGATAAATACTTATTTCTTTAATTTTTTTCATATAACACCCTCAAATATTATAAAAAGGACAAGATTATTTTTGTCCTCTTTCAGCAATTCTATATTGGCCTTTATAACCTTTTAAGAAATTTAATTTAGCACGTCTAACTTTACCTTTTTTAATAACAGTAAGTTTAGCGATTTTTGGTGAGTTAACAGGGAAAATTCTTGTTACTCCTACACCTGCTGATTCTTTTCTTACAGAAAATGTTTCACTAACATCTGAACCTTTTTTTGCTACGACTATTCCTTCATAAGCTTGAATACGTTCTTTCTTACCTTCGATTATTTTATAATCTACACGTACTGTATCTCCTACTCTAAATTCAGGAATATCATTTCTTATTTGTTTTGCTGCAATAGCATCAACCTTATTCATTATACTTCATCTCCTTTTCTTTCCCACAATCATATTTAAGTTATAATTTTATTATACATATAAAAACATTGGATTGCTTTTTTCACGTTATTAATAATATCATAAATTTATTTATTTGTCTACTTAATTATATTAAATTTATCTACCTTTACTCTTTTTTTCTCTATTTTCTTTAGAATTTAAATATAATTTACGAAGCTTTACTTCGTTTTCAAGAATTTCAAGTTTTTTTATCATAAGTTTATATTCTTTTTCTTTCATATATTCTTTATATTTAGTATCTAAAAGTTCTTTAAATTTTGCTATTTCATTTAAAGCAAGTTCTACACTTTCTTCCCCTGTTTCATCATCATCATATATAAAAGATATAAACTTTAAAATTCTTTCTAACGTTTTCTTACACTTTTTACTAATTAATTTTTCAATCAAAGATGGATTAATAATAACCATTTCATCAACATTAATAATATCTTCTTTAGATAATTTATTTTTTGGTTTAACATCATAACCTTTAAAATTATCATATTCTTTATAAGTAATTGTTTGTGTTATTTCATCCTTCGTTACAACAAATCTTTTTGTCATAATATCATCTCCTACAACTATGAAAGTAAATCTTTTCTTTTTTCTTTTGTTAATCTTAGTTGTTCTTTTTTTCTATATTCCTCTATTTTTTTATGATCACCTGATAGTAATACATCTGGCACTTTCATTCCTCTAAAATTTCTTGGTTTTGTATAAACTGGATAATCAAGTAAATTATTATTAAATGATTCATCTTCTAAAGATGTATCTGTAATAACTCCATCAATAAGTCTTGTAACAGAGTCTGTTACAACCATACTAGCAAGTTCTCCTCCAGTTAAAACATAATCTCCAATTGAAAGTTCTAAATCTGCTAATGTTCTTATTCTATCATCAAACCCCTCATAATGTCCACATATAATTATTAAATGTTTAAATTTTGTCAATTCTTTAGCTAATTTTTGATTATATGTAACTCCAGTTGGAGTAAGTAATATAACATAGCTATCATCTGTTTTTATACTTTCTACACAGTCAAATATTGGCTGACAAGTAAGAACCATTCCACTTCCTCCCCCAAAAGGTGTATCGTCTACTTTTTTATGTGAATCTTTTGAATAATCTCTAAAATTTATTATATTTATAAAAACTTTCTTCTTTTCAATTGCCCTTTTAATGATTGATGTATTTAAAAAATTATCAAACATAAAAGGAAATAAACTAAGTATATCTATTTTCATAAAAGCCCTTCCATATTTTTTACTATCATCTTTTTATTTTTTAAATCTACTTTTTCTATAAAATTTTCATTTTTTGGAATAAATACTCCTGAAATATCAATAATAAAATTACCATGTCCGGCATCAAATATTCCTGAAACTTTACCTATATTTTTATTTTTATAAAATACATTTAATCCTATTAAATCACTATTTAAATAAGTATCAACTTTTATATCGCTTCTTAAAATATATAAAAAACTACCTCGATATTTAATAACTTTATCTATATTATCTAATGTTTCAAAAGTTAATAAATCATATTCATTTTGTTTTCTATAGTTTCTAAGTTTATATAATTCTTTATCTTTTCCTATATAAAAATTAAAACCATTTACATATATTTTATCTTTATAATTAAAGTTAGATTTAACTTTAACTTCACCATTTAAACCATGTGTTGTATATATTTTACCAACATTTACATATTCCATATAAATCACCGCCAAATTCAATTTTTATTATACAATAAAAAAGATATAAAAAAAAGACCTAATTTTAGGTCTAATAAGCAAAAGTATAATATACTTCAATTTTATCATAATTAACTTTACCATAATTTATTTTATTAGGTGTTAAATCTGAAGATGGAATCATCATTTTAGGTATCATTACATTTGATTCGAATTTACTATTATTTTTTATATTTTCAATTCTAATATTATCTGCCCCAATTATTTTATTATTATTATATAAAACAACAAAACCAATTAAAGCATTTAAATCTTTGCCTGTTTTATTTATACCACTTATATTAATATTAGTATCATTTTCTATAACACTTACATTTGTTTTAGTATTATTTATTTTATCAACATCTATAAATGAAAAATTATTGCTGCTTTTTATTTCAGTAAGTGTTATAGTTACTTTTGATTTATTTATCGTATCTTTTAATTCATTAGGAACTGCAATTTTAAAAAATGCTTTTTTTCCAATTGGTAATAATTCTAATCTTTTTTCTATTTCTTTATTTCCTATGACAACTTTTAACTTACCACTTGAAATATTTTCATTTGTTTTGTTTTCAAATACTATAGCTAAATAGTTATTATTTTGAATATATGCTATTTCAGTTTTAATTCCTTCAGGAACATTTACTGAAAATAAATTTTTACTAATGTTTGGAGTATTTATTTTTATATTTTCTTTTGGCTTGTTATTAACTAAATATATACCTAACATTATTAAAAATAAACTTATAAATAATATTACTAAAAAACTTATTTTCTTTTTTATCATTATAATTTCCATCCCCAATCACAAGTATCACTTCCAGAATGACATTGTTTGCAATTACATGATACATAACCACCAACACATTCAGTTTTTGTTTTTTCTCCACATACATTACAATAACTACATTGATAATATTTCTTTTTATAATCCGTGCTACAACTTACACAATTAGGTATTCCACATGCATTAGTAGAACCTGAATTATAATTATATGAATTACATGTATACACAGGTTCATAATCATAACAAGTACAAGTGTTGCATCCATCAGATACAGTTTGAGTTGAAGCACAACTATCATAACAACTATCGCATCCATAGACACATGTATTTTCACCTGTTGCACATGTATTATATAAATATGTCTTTGTTTCTGTTGTTTTTTTGCCTACCCCATTAGTACAAGTAAAAGTTACATCAACATTACTTGTTCCTGTTAAATTTTGTGTTTTTGTTGCTTCTCCTACTATTCCACTTTCTGGGTCAGTACAAGATACTTTTGCAATTCTATGTGTTGTATCATCAAATCCAAATGTCATTACAGGTGGTGTTTGGTCATAATCATTTTCTGTTAATGTATATGAAATACTACCTACATTATCACTTGTATCTTTAGCATATACATAATATGTTCCAAGAGCATTTTTTGTTAATGTTATTGTTGTTTCTGTTGTTGGAGAACTTAAATTAGTCCAACTAGTTCCTGCAGTTGATGATGAACTTTCTTGATAACTTGCTACCCCAATATTATCTGTTAATTTAACCTTTACAGTACATACTTTATTAGTACCACAACCTTTTGATACTACAGTTAATATTGGTTTTTCTGTATCAATATATAAATCATCTTCTGTTATAGTAATAGCTAATCTTCCTATATTATTTCTTTTATCTTTGGCATATACATAATATGTTCCTTTTGCTGTTTTTGTTAAAGTAATTGTTTTTGTTTTAACACTTTCAATATTAGTCCAACTAGTTGTAGCAGAAGTGCTTGTATTTTCTTGATATGCTACAACTCCTGCATCATCAGTCATATTTACAGTTAAAGTACAAGTTCCTTTAACACATGTTTTATTTGCTATAGTAACAACTGGAGGAGTTTTATCTAAAAAACCTGCAACATTAGAAACAGAAACATTACCATAAATATCTCTTACATGAGCGTAATATGTTTCTTGTGTTGTATTTGTAATCTCATATTTAAAATTATCTACATATCTATTCCAATAACAATCACTTATTGATGTACTTTTATTTATACAAACACTTGATACACCACTTTCATCCGTTGCTAAAACATTTAAATTACCATCACCTTCATTCGTAAATGTTATTGTTGGATTTGTTTTATCACTTACTGACGTCGCAGTAGATGTTAATACAACATGTCCGTTAAAATTCCATCCACTTGTTGTTGTATTATAATCTATCCATAAATTTAAATAAAATGTCTTTTCTTTACCTGCATTTAACTTTCCTTCATCTATTTTATAATTATCTGAAGTTGTTACATTAGTTAATTCTACTTTATTAAATGTATTTAATATTTGGGGTTCAACTAAAGTATCTCCTGTTAAAAATAATTTAACATTACCTATATTACTTTGATTTGATACATTATCAACAACAAATGAAGTTTCATAATATGCATCCGTATTACAAGTATTTTTAATAGTAAACTCATATGGTTGTAACTTTTTACCTTCATTATCACTTATTGGTACAGCATTGGAAAGTGATATATTATTTTTTTCTTCAAGTGTTACTCTTAAACATCCCGCTTGAACTACATTAGGATTTTTTTGAGATACACTAAACATTGTATAAGCATAACTTATTCCTATCATTATAAGAACAAATGCTATAACTCCAATCATTGATATTAATATAATTCTTCTTTTTTCTTTTATAGACATACTTATCAACTCTTTCTATTTTTACTATCAAATATATTATATAATTTATAAAATCTTTTTTCAATATTTTTTATCAAATTTAATAAAAAACAAAAAATAAATATACATTACATATATTTATTCATTGGTAATTACAAAACGGGAAGCTCTGTTATTACCATTGATTCCACTGCTACCATAAAATGCAAACATTCCAGAAAGTTCGCCATCATCATAATAACAACCACGTATAAACCATGGGGAAACACTAAAATAAACAGAAAATGACTGATCATTATACCATCCTTTTGTTTCACTTATAGCATGTCCTGTGTAAGATGTTGCAGTATAGTTGTTATAATATTTGTTGTCTGGTAATGTGCTAAAACCAGATGACTTTATATTTTTATTATATATTCCCATGACATATTCCCATGCTCCCCCACTCATGTCATATATTCCATAAATATTTCCAGTTGTTGAAGCATTTTTTCCTGAAATAGTATTATATGTATTGGTTTTTACTGAACTAGCAGTTGATGAAGGCTTATCTCCTATCCCAGTTATATATGATGTGTTATTATTTATTCCTACTTCAGTACATGTTGTATTACTAGTACATCTTCCATATATACTTTGAGTAAGGTACGCTACTGCTCCCCATTCATTATTTTTACTCATATGTGTATCTACTTCACTACTTACAAAACCAAAACTATTTCCTGGTTGTTCCATGCTTCTTGAAGCATAGAACAAATCACTTATTGTTTGGCCTCTTAATGATGATGCATTTGGTTTTACTACTATATTACTTACATTACATGTTTCATTAGTACAGGAACTTGCTAGCGTTCCTCCAATTTCAAACTTACCATACCAAAATCCACTAAGCTCTTTATCTCCAAATGTAAAGGCATCTATTGCTGGCTCATTTTGCTTTACAAAAGATACATCTATTGCATTTGGTTTTGCTTGTGTTCCTCCATTATAATTACTTGGTGTTACGGCATTAAATCTTGGTATCCATACCCACATTGTTGTTATATCATCCATACTAATTGTTGTACCTGGTGTATTAAATCTTGGTATCCATACCCACATTGTTGTTATGTCATCCATACTTATTGGTGTACCAACATTTGCATTTAAATAAGTTTGCCTATTTGCTTCTTTTACAGTTACGGCATTAGCCCACATTCCTTTTTTATCTCCTGTTGAATTATAACTATACCATTGATAACTAGAATCTTTATTGTTCACATCAGCCTTTTTCCATACATTATTTATTTCATCATAATATACTGGTATCATATTTGATGCTAGAACTGGTGAGTTTGCTCCACTTGTATCTATATTGTTCTTTAATTTTCCTACAGTAGCTTCAATTATATTAGTACTTGTTTTTGTAAAACTAAATAATGCATAACTTGAATATCCTATACTAATTAAAATTATAAAAATAACTGCAAGTAAAAAATAACTATTTATTATTTTGACATCTGTTTTTAAAAAACTTATTATTCACACTATTTGCTTCATCATAATATACTGGAATCATATTTGATGCTAAAGCTGGTTTATTTGCTCCACTTGTATCTAAATTTTGTCCTACTGTACTTACATTAACTTTAAACTTAAAAGTACAACCTGTTAAAGAAATATTAGTTTTACTATCATCTATTTCTTGTTTTACTGTATATTTACTCATATTAATATCACTTTTTAACCATACTCTTAATCTATATGTATGTGTTTGTATTTCATTTGAATTATTATACATAAAACTATTATTATATATTACTTTAGCATTAGCTATTTTTTTACTATTTCCTAAATTACTTATTAATATAGGATTTACTAATGCA
>HF999802.1:26617-71199 GCA_000434175.1 Mycoplasma sp. CAG:611 | reverse complement strand
TTTTGGTTCCATATTAGTTATAGATATTTTATCTTCACTTTCTTTATATGTAAATGATATTACATCTGTTGATACAAAATGTGTTTTTTGTCCTTCTAATTTTATTTTATAATAAGCATAACTTACTAATATAATACAACTTAATAAAGTTATAAATAAAGGTATTAATTTTATAAACAATTCTTTTTTATTAACATTTTTCATAATATATACGCTCCTTTATCTTTCATATTAATTTTAACATATATTTATTATAAAAAAAAGAACTTTTTTAAAATTCTTTCTTACAATATATTTGTAATTTACATTTATTACAACTTGGTTTTTTAGAAGTACAATAATACCTTCCAAATAATACAAATTGTTTATGTAATTTACTCCATATATTCTTATCAAATTTTCTTTTTAATTTTTCTTCTATTTTTATTACATCATCATCTTTTTTAACTAACCCTAATCTTTTACTTACTCTTTCTACATGAGTATCTACTGCGATAGTAGGTTCATTAAACAATTCACTTAAAACAACATTTGTTGTTTTTCTTCCTACCATTGGTAAATTTTCTAAAATCTTTCTATTATTAATTACTTTACCATTATACTTCTCATCTAATATTTTAGCAATGTTTATAACAGCTTCACTTTTTTTATGATAATTTCCAAGTTCTTTTATAATATTTTCTATATCTTTTATATTTGCTTCTTTTAATTTTTTTAAACTATCATATTTATTAAATAATACTTTTGTTACTTTATTTACTCTAGCATCTTTAGTTTGTGCACTTAACATTACTGCTAATAATAATTCATAATCTTTATTATAATTTAATTCGCAAACAGGATTAGGTATTATTTCATTTAAATAATTTAAAATTTCTTTTTCTTTATTCATTCTTCATCTAACCAATCATAATCAAATAAATCAATTTTTTCTTCTTTTACTTGTCTTTTTTTAACAACATCACTTGGTGTTTTATATCCTTTTTTATTCCATTCATATAAAATTCTATCAATATATTTTAAGTTATTAACCCCATTTAAAATAGCTTCTTTTAATGCTTCTTTAATTAAATCTTCACTTATATTAGAATCTAACCATCCTTTTATAGTTTCATATTCAATAGGACTTAAACATCTACCAAATTCTTTTTCTATAACATCATATATATTAGAATTATCTTTATTAACAATTTCATTTTCACTGTCATTTAATGTCATAACAATTATTTTATCATATAAACTACTTATATCTAAATATTCCCTTATCATACCAGTTTCTTTTTTATCTGTTACCATTATTATAATATTTTTAGATATTAAACTATCTATAAGTTCCATTATTTCAGGTATACTAAGTGAAGTACTAATAGAAAACTTATTTATATCAAATAATATTTTATCATTAAATGTAATTAAATAAGATAAAAAAATCAACTCTTTTTCACTTAAATTAAGTTTTTTATAAGTTTTTAACAAATAACTTGGTATAACTATATTATTTGTTTTCATTATATCTAATATATTATTTGTTTTCATAAATCACTCTCCTAAAAACTCCTTTTATTATAACATTATTTATAGTTATTTAATATATATTTTTCTATTTCTTCTTTATTATTCTTAATATTTTTAAGTAATATATTTTTTTCTAAATCACTATATATTTCCTTTAAAAAACAACCTGGTTCTTTATTTAATAATATACATATATCTTCAGTTGTTATATCTATTTCATTTTTTGCTTTAATTACTAATTTTTCATATTTATTACTATATTTTTTCTTAGATAATTTTTTTAAATCACATACAACATTAATTTCATATAAACCTGTTTTATATAATACAAATATATCATTTAAATCTTCTTTTAAAAGTTTATTTATATTATTAATAAGATCTTTTTCTTTTTTAGTAAATGGATAATTATCATTTATTGTAATTGTACTCCACATACCTATTAAATCTTTTGTTCTTAATACATTATCTATATTAGTTAATTCTAACACCTCTAGTAAATCTAATTCTTTTAAAAGTTTTATACCATAAGCTTTATTATCACTTGTAAATATTTTAGTTAATTCTTCTTTTTTTCTTTCATAAGATAAATCTTTAAGTAAATCTTTGTTTTCCTTAATAGCATTTTTTAAATTATCTTCTATTTTAAAATTTAAACAACTTGCAAATCTAATAGCTCTAAGTATTCTTAAAGAATCTTGTTTTATTTTAAAATAAGGATCTCCAATTGTTCTAATTATTTTTTTATTTAAATCTTTCTTTCCATTTAATAAATCTATTATTTTACCATCTTTATCCATACATATAGAATTAACTGTAAAATCTCTTCTTGTTATATCTTCTTCTAAAGTATCAACATATTCAATTATAGGTTTTCTATTATTAATGTAATCTATATCTTTTCTAAAAGTTGTTATTTCATATAAATAATCTTTTGTTTCTAATAAAATATTACCATATTCTAAAGGTGTAACTTTATAATCTTTAAATATTTCCATTAAATCTTTTACTCTAGCATTAGTACATATATCAATATCATTTGTTTTTATTTTTCTTAAATAATCTCTTACATAACCTCCCACAACATAAGCTTTAAAACCTTTATTAGTTATCATTTCTAATATTTCTTTTATCTTATCATTCATAATGTACTTCCCTTCATATTAATTATAACAAAAAATATAAAATAAAAAAAGAATAAAAAGAAAAAAGCCCTAAGGCTTCTTACTAATTTACAGATTCTTTTAATGCTGCTCCAGCTTTAAATGTAACAGCGTTTCTTGCAGCGATATTAACTACAGCGCCAGTTTGAGGATTACGTCCTGTTCTAGCTGCTCTTTTTGAAACTGCAAATGTTCCAAATCCAACTAGTGGTACTCTATCTCCTTTTGCAAGTGCTTCTGTAATTACTTCAAATGTTGCGTCTACTGCACGAGCTGCATCTGCTTTTGTAAGTCCAGCTTTTGTAGCTACTGCTTCAACTAATTCTACTTTTTTCATTTAAATTTACCTCCCTATAAATTTATAAGCAATTTATTTTCATACGATGCTTACATATATAAAGTAACATAGATAACTTGCAAAATCAAGAAATTTGACTATTTTTTATTAAAATTTAACATTTTTTATAAAATTTATTCTATATGTTTGATAAAAATAAAATAATATGTTATTATTTTATTGAATAGGAAGGTACGAATATGGAAAAAGAAAATCATTTAAAAAAACAAAAAACTATTATTACAATAATTATAGTAATATTATTATCAGTACTTATATTAGGAATATCATATGCGTTTTTTACTGCAGTAATTCATAGTAATAGTGAAAATAAAATAACTACTGGTGTTATTAATTTTTCATACACGGAAAACGAAAATGCTATTAATTTACAAAATGCTTCAAGTATGACAGATGAAGAAGGTATTGCAAATGAAAACTATTTTGGATTTAATTTAAATGTTACAGCAACAGGTACAATAAAATTGTATTATTATATTTATTTTACTGTAGATCCTACAAGTACATTAAATAAAGATAATGTAAAAGTAAATTTAACCCAAGCAGAAAATGATACTTCTACTATTGCAAGTGAAAGTCAAATCGTTAATCCAACTTATATAAGTGATTTAACACCATTTAATTTAGAAACATTTAAATATGATGCTACTTCAAATGACTATTTACTTTATTTAAATAATTTTGAATTTGTAAATGGTTCTACTGCTAAAAAAAGATATTATAGATTTAGAATGTGGTATTCACCAAAAGATACAAGTGATGTTAATATAACTGAAACAGATGATGGTAACCATCAAGCAGTTATTACAGGTGGTAATTTAAAAGTTAAAATTAATATCTATAGTAGTCAAACTGAATTAAAAATGATTACAAAATAAGAGTCAATTAAGACTCTTATTTTTTTATTTTATTTTTTCTTTCTATTAAAACAATTGTTATAAAACTAATTATCCCTATAAAACTTAATAATTTTCCTATATTTAGCCAAGGACTTTTATAAGTTATTTCAACATCATAATTACCTTTTTCTAAATATATTCCTAAAAATCCATTATTTATATTTTCATAAGATACTTCTTTATTATTTACAACAACTTTAAATCCTTTATCATAAGGAATGCTAGTTACTAAATAAGATGGATTATCTATGGTTATATTTCCTTTTATTAAAGAACTATTAAATGAAGTTATATTAAATGGTTTTATATCTTCTTTCCAATTTTTAAAATCTTCGTAATCTAAAACAAATGTTGAAATATTGGTTATCTTATATGTTCCTTTTGTTAAATTAATTGTTAACTTATCCAAATTATCTTCACTTATAACAAATTTAAAAGTATTATTTTTATTATCATATGGCCATGTTTTACATGTTAAAATGTTTGAAACATCATTAATAGTCATATTTATATTATCATAACTGCAACTATTTTTTTCAAGGCCTTCAAGAATTATAAATAATATTTTATTTATTAACTTTTGATTTAAATTTAATTCTAGTTTTCCAGTATCTTCTACTGTAAGCAAATATCCTTCATCAAGCTTCTTAATTTTTACGCCATCATTATATGTTAAAGTATAATCTAAATTAATCTTTTTAATATCAAATTTATTAATATTATTATTACTATTTTTATTTGAAACGACATTTTTCATTAACAACTCATTTGAATAAGGATACTTATATTTTTCAAAATCATTTTGGCTTACAATATTACTATTTGCATAAATCAAAGGATAATAATTTTCATTTAAATATATATTATCATCAAATTTAATATATCCTTGTTTTAGTTCCATTTTAGAATATAAATATTTTACTCCCATGTATGAATTAAAAAGTAAATTATTATTCCCAGATACTAGAAAGTAATTATAATCAGCCACACTTCCACCAAAAACATTACGTACAAAATTCAAATAATAATTATTATAAGTTGACGAATAAATATTTGTTGTAAAATAATTAGAACTATATATTTTATTAACTATTTTTGTTGGATAATTTAAATTATTCATTCTGTAATATGATTTATCACTTGCTAATATTTTATTTATCTTTTCTTCTATTTGAGGATTAAATATATCGTTATATAATATTTTACTAACATTTTCTTCATGAAAGTTTTCAATAACAAATATGGTTATAAAAACAAATAGAATATACCCCATAACTAATTTTATATTATGCTTTTTGTTATATAATAATAATACTAATAAAAAGCAAATTAATATTATATACGAATATGATTTAACATTAAAAGGAAAAAGAATTAAAAATATAAACAATAAATAAATTATAAATTTTTTAATATCTATTTTATTTTCAAATAAATCCTTTAAGAAAACTATCATAAAATATATACATCACAACCTTATTTTATTAACTATTAACTTTATAAATTAATTATATAAAGCACCCCCCCCAGGTTGTCAATATTTTTTAGAATTTTTAACAATTTTTTCATAAAAAAATAAATATACATTACATATATTTACTCATTTGTTTCATAACTTGATTAACTTGTTTTTGAGATGGAGTTCTACCCATTTGACTCATCATTATTTTTACCATTTCTTCATTAATTGGTGGATTTTTCTTTAAATATTTTTTCATCCACATACGAGCAAGTAAGAACCCTAAAACAAGTCCTGGTATTAAACCAATTACAATATATAATAAATCATGTCCAAATCCCATAACTTTTTCCCTCCATAAATATATTCTATAATAAAATATATTCAATTACAAGATATTTATAAATTTTTAAGTATTACCTTATTATTTTTTAAAAAGAAAAACTCTTGATTTTTAAAATCACATACAAAATAAGTATTATTAAAACTATTTAAATCTTTTAAAAAAGAACAATCTTCTTTATTAGTTTCTAATCTTAAATTACTATTTTTTACTTTCAAAATACTAATTTCATTTAAAAATAAATTATTAATAACATGTTCATTTTCATTATAAGAATACATCATTTTATCTTTATATATATTATAAAGATATTCATTTATTTCTTTTTTATCTATAAAATTACATATTTGTTCAAATAAATTATAACCATAATTTTTATCTACTTCTTTCATATAATAAATTCTATTAAATATGTAAAATAGTTCACTAGGCCTATCTTTATATAATTTAGCAAACTCCTTTTTTAAATTAAAAATATAATATTCTTTCATAATCATCCTTCCTTCCATTTTTAGTATAAAAGGAAAGAATGTCTAATTATGCCTAAAAAAAGAAGAAAGATTAAAATTTTATTCTTTCTTCAATATATTTTTCTACTTCATCTAATTTTATTACTATTTGTTCCATCGTATCTCTATTTCTTAATGTTACTGTATTATTATTTAAAGTATCATCATCTATTGTAATAGCATAAGGTGTTCCAACAGCATCACTTCTTCTGTAACGTTTTCCTATACTTCCAGTTTCATCATAACTAGTAGAAAAACATTTAGATAATTTATTATAAATTTCTATAGCTTTTTCACTATGAAGTTTTTTTATTAATGGAAGAACAGTTACTTTATAAGGTGCAAGATATGGAATAAGTTTAAGTACTTCTCTTGTTTCTTTATTTTCTAGTGTTTCTTCATGATAAGCATTAAGCAAAGTTGCAAGTACAAGCCTTTCAACCCCTAAAGATGGTTCCACTACATAAGGAATATATTTTTCATTTGTTAATGGATCTAAATATTCTTGTGAAATATTTGAATATTCTTGATGTTTAGTTAAATCATAATTAGTTCTTGATGCAATACCCCAAAGTTCACCAAAACCAAATGGAAATTTATACTCGATATCAGTAGTTGCATTACTATAAAAACTAAGTTCTTCTTTAGAATGATCTCTAAATCTTAAGTTTTCTTCTTTAAATCCTAAATCTTTTAAAAAGTTTTTAGCTTTTTCTTTATAAAAATTAAACCATTCAAGTTCTGTTCCTGGTTTACAAAAAAACTCTAGTTCCATTTGTTCGAATTCACGAACTCTAAAAATAAAATTACCAGGTGTTATTTCATTTCTAAAACTTTTACCTACTTGTCCTATACCAAATGGTATTTTAAGTCTCATACTTCTTTGAACATTTAAAAAATCAACAAATATTCCTTGGGCTGTTTCTGGTCTTAAATAAATTGTATCTTTTAAATCTTCAGTTACTCCTTGGAATGTTTTAAACATTAAATTAAATTGTCTTATATCAGTAAAATTACATTTACCACATTTAGGACATTTAATATGATTATCTTTTATATAATTAATCATATCATCACTAGTCATTTTCTCTACATCACTAACATTATTATCTTCAAGTAACTTATCTGCACGATATCTTGAATTACATTCTTTACAATCAATTAATGGATCGCTAAAAGTCTTTAAATGTCCGCTTGCTTCCCATACTTTAGGATTCATTAAAATAGCACTGTCAAGCTTAACACAATTTATATCTTCTTGAATAAATCTTTTAAGCCAAGTATTTTTTAAATTATTTTTAAGTTCTACTCCTAAAGGACCATAGTCAAAAGTATTAGAAAGTCCTCCGTATATTTCACTTCCTTGAAATATAAAACCATAATTTTTACAATAATTTACCATTTTTTCCATATTCATAATATTATTCCTCCCATTTTAATTGTCTTTTCATATTTTCTTCTTTTTTATATACTTCTTCTAATAAACCTAGATTATTTAACTCATCTACTAATTTTTTGCTATTAATAAAAATTGATAAATCTTCAATACTTATATTACAACAATTTTTACTATTATCAAACTTTATTTTAGAATTAATTAAATCTTTATCAAAAACACATTCAAGTAAATAATTATATATTGCTTTTCCTAATTTATTATCTTCTAAAAGTAGAAAATATGTAACACCAAGTCTATTTTCATATGTATTAATTGAAGTTTTATTACTTAATAAAACATTAAAATTAACTTTACCTTCTTTATTTAAACCTTCCTCTATTTTATTTGTAATTCCATTAAAAAGCGAATAACTTAAATTTTTTAAAAATTCTTCATTTATAAGATTACTATTAGCATCAATAAATAATTTTCTTGCATTTGTATTAACTAACATATATTTATCACTTAATAATAATTCTTTCCCTATTATATAATCTTTTACTTTACTATAATGATACACATCCCCTGTTTGAAAATATAATTCTGTTATAAAAGAAAATAACTCTTGATTAGACATTTCTTCTAAATTTTTAGAATAGATGCTAATTGTAGGAAATCTTTTATTTAAATTCTCTTTTTGAAGTATTTTTATAACTAATTCATTATTTATAATAGATAAATCTATTTCTTTAAAATCAACATTTCTTATTTGTTCTAATATTTTACTATTCATATTTAATAACCCTCTCTTTTTTATGTTCATATTTTATGTTTAAATATTCAATTAAATTATTAATTAAATATGTTCCTTTTATTATAATAGTTATATTATTTTGTAAAGTTATTATAACATTAAAATCATCATTATTATATGTTTTAATCATTTGATAAACATAATATTTATCAAGAAATTCATTTAATAATTCAATTGTTTTATTTAATTGTTTTTCACTATTTATATTTATCTTTAATTTATTTTGTATTTCATTAATTTTTTCATCCTCATTTAATGGTTCTTTATAAAAAGAAATATTATCTTTATCATCTTGTTTTACCACGATAAACTGAATGTTTTTTTCTTTTATTTCTTCTTTTGTTAAACTATGTTTAAAATTCTTTTTGTCCTTATTTTGTGTGCTAATAGTAGCCATAAATGAATAAGGTATATTATTAGTTTTACAATAATTTATTAAAAAGTTTATAAATATCTCATCATCTTTAATATAAATATCTGTAAATTTAAAAGGATTTTTTTTAATATTGCTAGTACTTAATTCATATGAATATGTATCTAAATCATATAAATAATATATATCTACTTTTGATATTTCATAATTACAAAAATATTTTACAAAATCTGTTTTCTTCATGTTATCCCCCATAAAATAAAAACTTGAAAAAGATATGTAAAGACGAAATTAAATTCCGCGGTTCCACTTTACTTATTCTTTTCCAAGAATCTCTTTTAATAAATGATTTATTATTAAATTAATAATATAGAGTTTCCAAGCTCCATCATTTAAATATAAATAAGTTACGATATTATTTTACTATAAATATTCTTTTATGTAAATATATTATTGTAAATTTACTATTTTATTTATAGCGTCCTCCTTACTTTCAAGATTTTCTATTCTAAGAGCAAATATACAAGTAAAAATTATTACCATTAGATAGAATATAATAATTAATTTTTTTGGTGTAATGCTTTCCATAACCATTTTCTCCTTTCTTGATTTAAGTTTATTACAAATATATGTTCGTGTCAATAACTTTTTGAAACATTTGTTTGACATTTTACACATGATATGTTAAACTAAATACATAAGGAGGAAAAAGATATGGAAAAATTAACTAATAAACAAGAAAACGTATTAAAAGAACTTAAAAAATACATGGCTAAAAAAGGTTACCCCCCTACTGTTAGAGAATTATGTAAAGCAACAAATTTAAATAGTACTGCTACAGTACAAACACATTTAAATACTTTAGTTCAAAAAGGTTTTATTACTAAAGATCCTGAAAAAAACAGAACTATTGAACTTTTAGTGCCTAATGAATATGCAAAAAAGGATGAAACTGTTGTATCTGTTCCCCTACTTGGAAAAGTAACTGCAGGTAATCCAATTGATGCGATTGAAATGCCAGATGAATATTTTGATTTACCAGTTAATCTTGTTGCTAATAAAAAAGATATCTTTACTTTAAGGGTAAGTGGCGAAAGTATGATTAATGTAGGTATCTATGATAACGATATAATAATTGTAGAAAGAAAAAATGATGCTAAAAATGGTGATATTGTAGTGGCAATGAATGATGATAATGAGGTAACTGTAAAAACATTTTATAAAGAAAAAGATCATTTTAGACTACAACCTGAAAATGACACAATGGAACCAATTATTTTAAAAAATGTTACAATATTAGGTAAAGTTGTTGGATTATATCGAAAGTTTTAATAAAAAACTTTCTTTTTTTATTCTTACATGTTATAATATAAGAACTTTTTAAGAAAGAGATTTTATAATAATATAAAAGTAAGAAGGAATATTTATATGAAAGAAATAACAAAATGGAATTACGAATATATAAATAATAAAGAGTTACAAGATTATTTAAATTATATAAAACAATTTGAAGTATTAAAAAAAGAAGAACAAATAAACCTTTTTAATAAATATCAAAAAGGAGATAAAAATGCTTTTAAAAAACTAATTAATCACAATTTAGGGCTATCTGTTACTATTGCAAAAACTTTTATTGGAAGTACAACTTCTGTTATTAATATATTTGATTTAATAAATGAAGGAAATTTAGCCTTAATAAATGCTGTTAAATCTTTTAATCCAGAAAAAGATGTTAAATTTTCAAGTTATGCCGGAATAATTATTAAACAGCAACTTACTAAATATGTTTTAGAAAATAGTAAAGGATTTAATATAAATATTCATACAATGCAAAGAATAAATAAATTAAAAAGTATTATTAATACCAACCCTAATTTAAACGACCAAGAACTTGCTAATATATTAAATATTAGTATTAGTACCGTTAAAAATTATAAACTTTTTCTTTTAAATATATTATCTTTAAATATAAGAATAAGTGATGATATAGAAGAAGATTATATAGATTATATAACTTATGAAGATGCGATAGACCCTTGTGAACAAGTTATTAAAAAATTAGAATATGAAATAGTTAAAAGTAAATTATCTTTATTAAATGAAAAGGAATTAGATATTATTAAATTATATTTTAAAGATAATTTAACTTTAAAAGAAATTGGAGAAAAATACAATCTTACAAAACAAAGAATTAGTAAAATACTAAATAATGCTCTTTATAAATTGAAATATGATTATGAAAGATTAGAAAAAAACATTAATAAAAGCAGATAGTTATCTGCTTTTATTTGTTTTCTTACCATTTAATATATCAAACTTATCTAATAAATTATTTTCAAATGCTAAGATTAAATTATTTTTACTTTTATATTCTTCAATTGCTATTTTTATAAGATCATTTATTAACTCTGTTTGACTTTTCTTTTTAGGAAGCCATAAATAAAGTGATAAACTTCCTGGCATTGTATTAATTTCACTAACATATATTTTTTTTGATTTATCATCAATTAAAAAATCTATTCTAGCGACTCCTCTTGCATTTATAGCTTTAAATGTATTTATTGCATACATTTTTAAATCTTCCATCATTTCTTTAGATAATAAAGGATTAGCTTTTCTTCCTTTTTTAATTGTTTTAGAATAATTTTCTACATATTTTTCTTTAAAAGTAAAAAATTCATCAGTTACATTAATTTCTTCAATTTCAGAAGTTTCAACATCTTCATATGTTCCTAAAACACTTATATTTACTTCTTTTACATGTTTTATTTCTTCTTCGATTATTATTTTATTATCAAATCTAATTGCTTCTTTTATACCAGCGATTAATTCATGTTCTGTTGTTGCTCTTGTTATTCCAATACTTGAACCTAATGAAGCAGGTTTTACATACATTGGATAATTTAAAGTATTTATTTTTTCTAAAACTTTTTTCTTTGAAGAAATAAATTCTTTTGATGTAAACCAAACATAATTAGTCGTAGGAATATCATTAGCTTTGAGTATTTGTTTCATAAAAACTTTGTCTTGTCCTATCGCACTGGCAACTACACCACTTCCTACATAAGGAACTCCAAGCATATCTAAATACCCTTGTAAACTACCATCTTCCATATAAAGTCCATGACCTATAGGAAAAACAATATCTATTACATTAAGCGTTCTTCTTGTAAAACCAAGAGATTGTAAAATACAACTTTTTCCTCTTCTTATTAAACATACCTTTTTAGCATACCTTTTAACAACATCCATATCACGATAATTAAGAATATCTTTAAAATGATCTCCTGTATACCATGTTCCTTCTTTATCTATATATATAGGAATAACATTATATTTATTAGTATCCATATAGCCCATTGCTTCAACTGCAGAAATTATACTTATTTCATGTTCTACACTTTTTCCCCCAAAAATTACTCCAACATTAACTTTCATAAAATTTTCCTTCTCTCATATTTATTCATTAATAGTATAACAAAGTTATCATAATTTAACAAGAAATTTTACACACGTAAGAAAAAAAAGGTTAATTATTTTACAAAAAGAAAGTAAACATTAAAAAATAACAGGTTACCCTATTATTTTTTTAACATTTACACTGGCATTTTTTATTTCTTCTTTATCAATATCTAAATCTTTATTTAATTTATCTATAGCTTCTTCCATTGAAATATCATTTTTTGTTAATAAATCAATTAACAATGCTTCAGTAGATAAATCAGAAATTTTTCTTTTTCTTGTTTCTTTAAAGAATTCTTTCTTTTTCTTAACAACAACATTGCTTAAAATTAAAAGTCCAAGTAAATTTGGTATCAATAAAAGTCCATTAACAGTATCTGCTAAATTCCAAACAAATTCTAAAGAAGTAACAGAACCAATAAAGATAAATACTAACCATAAAGCATTAATAACTTTTTGACTTTTTGTTCCAAATAAGTATTCTGCAGATTCTTGACAAACATAACTTGCAGATGTTAAACATGTAAATGAGAAACAAATTGAAGCGATAAATATCATTATACTTCCTACACCACCCGGTAAAACTTTATCAAATGCTGCCATTACAAGAGGTGAGCCATCTGCTCCACTAGTCCAAAGTCCAGACATAACTACTACTAGACCTGTAATTGTATTTACGATAATTGTATCTATAAATATTTCTGTTGGTCCCCATAAAGCTTGTCTTGTTGGATGATCTGTTTCTGCCGCACTATGCGCAAAAGCTGCAGTTCCAAGTCCTGCTTCATTAGAATAAATACCACGAGCAAATCCATATCTAATTATTTGTGCGATACTTGCTCCCGCAAATCCTCCAGCTGCTGCTTGAGGCGTAAATGCTGCTTTTATAATTGTAGAAAATGCAGGTCCTACTAATTCAAGATTACTAAATATTACAACTAATCCTGAAATTATATAGAATATTCCCATAATAGGAACAAAGTTTTTACTAAACTTACCAAGACGTTTAATACCACCAAATATTATAACTCCAACAATTATTACTAAAACAATACCAAGTACATAATCTGGAATGTTAAATTTAGTTGTTACTGTTGAAACAATTGTATTTGTATCAACCATTGCTACGATTACTATATATGATAATATAGACATTACTGCGTAGAAACCAGCTAAAAATTTACTTCTAACTCCATCTCTTAAATAGTACATTGGACCACCTTTAACATTGCCATCTTTAGTAAACACTTTTCTATAAACAATACCAAGTGTAATTTCAGCAAATTTAGTAGCCATTCCAAAGAATGCCGCAACCCACATCCAGAATATTGCCCCAGGTCCTCCAGCTGCTATAGCAGTAGCTACTCCTGCAATATTACCAGAGCCTACAATTTCTCCTAAAGAAATAAGTGCAGCTTCTCCTGAACTTATAAGTCCTTTCCCTTTAGATTTTTTAAACATCTTTTTTATTGTGTTATTCCATATATCTTTTATCTTAGTTATTTGAATAAATCCTAATCTAATTGTAAGATATAATCCTGTACCAAGAATAAAGATAATCATTGGAACACCAAATAAAATGTTATTTAAAAAATCATTTGCATTATTGATTGCATCAATCATAAATAAATCTTCCTTTCTTTATGTATTGATTTAATTATACCCATAAATCTAAATAAAGGCAAGGCTTTTTAAAATTAACATGTAAAACTAACATGTAAAAAGAAGCAATCTTTACTTTGCTTCTACAATTAATTTTATCGCTGTTCGTTCTTCCCCATCTATACTTATATCAGTAAAAGCAGGAATACATACTAAATTTTTACCACTTGGGGCAACAAATCCTCTTGCTATTGCTACTCCTTTAATTGCTTGATTAAGTGCTCCTGCTCCAATTGCTTGTATTTCTACTTTTCCTTTATCTCTAAAAACATTAGTTAATGCTCCTGCAACTGAATTTGGGTTAGATTTACTTGACACTTTAAGTGTATCCATATTTTTATCATCCTTTCTTTATACACTTAAATATATGTAAGTTAAATTGTTTTTATAACAAAAAAGAAGCTATAAAATTTCTATATCTTCTTCTTCATTTTTTACTGTTTCCTTATTTAACGTGTTAATTAAATCTTCTGTTTTTTCTAAATCAATTGTTTTTTCTTCATAAGGAAGTTTTTCCTTAAATTCATTATCAAGCTTTATATTTGCACTAGGATTTGCTCCACCATAAATTGTTTTTGGTAGTTCTTCTTTTTTTGTTTCTTCTACTTCTTTATTATCTATATCACTTAATAATGACATTATTTCATCCTTTACATCATCTAAATTTTCTGTTTTTTCCAAGTTTTCTTGTAATGGTTCTTCTTTATTTTCTACAAACAAACTTGTATCTAAAACTTCTGTTTTACTTAAATTTTCTTCACTTACTTGTTCTATATCTTCTTTATTTTCTTCTAAAGGAATATCATTTTCTTCAACTTCAACAGTTGGCTCAAGTTTTGTTTCATCATCTATCTTATTATCTTCAACAACTTCTTTATCCAAGAAATCTTCTTCACTTGTATATTCTTTTTCCTCATGATGTTCATCTTTACCTTTTAATTTACTTTTAATATCTTCGATTTCTTCAATATCATCAACAGGATTTTTATATGCAATTATTCCTATTACAATAGAAACAACAAGTAAAAACACACCTATTGTGATTAATACACCTGGAAATTCAAAAAACATTTTTATATCCATATGTAATCGTTCCCTTCTTATCTTTACATTTTAATCTTAACAAATATTACAAAATTTTGCAATATTTTTTTGTCTAATATAGTATAGTTTAGTAAAGTAACAATTATTACTAATTTTTCTTAGATATTACAACAATTTCAAGTTTATTAGTTTTTTCTAAATTTTCAAAATCAATCTTCTTAATTAAATTAATAAGTTCTTCATATGAAAGATTTTGAATATCTTTTATTTTATTATTTTTATACTCTCCTAAATCAATTAAATCTGTTAATATATCACTACTGGTTGCACTTATATTATCAATAGATTTAATTTCATTAGCAACCCATACTTTTTTTATTCTTTCAAAATCTTTTTTAGAAATTTTTATATTTTTAAAAATTCTTCTTAATTCATTTATTAATTTATCTTGATTTTCTGTAACAGCAGTAACACCAATTAAATAATGACTATGGCTACTTAATAAATTAGTACTTATTTCTGTACATAAATTTTTTTCTTGTAATTTTTCTTTTGCTAAAGAAGTTGATCCTAAAACTAATGTTAGCATCATTCCTAAATATATTTCTCTTTTATACTCATCCATGCCTAAAATATTTTTATTTACTTTATAATTTAAACTTAACCTTGTTGTTTCTGTCTTTAATTTTATTTTCTCATAAGGAATAAATACTTCATCATCTTCTTCATAATATAATTTTTCTATTTTTTTATTATCATTTTTAAAATCTTTTAGCTCTTCTTTTATTATTTTTATTGTTTCATCTTTATTGATATTACCTACTGCTATAATAAACATATTATCAGGTCTATAAAAAGCATTAAAACATATTTCTAAATCTTTTTTAGTTATACTTTTTATTTCTTTCTTTTCCCCAATTACTTTATATTTATATGGATCTTTAAAAAAAGCATTTTCTCTTGTTTTATCATAAAGTAATCTATTAGGATTATCACTAACCATTCTTGCTTCTTCTAAAATAATTCCTTTTTCTTTTTCAACATCTTTTTCTGTTATTTCAAGATTAGTAACAAACTTAAGTAGATATTTTAAATTTTCATTATAATTATTATTTCCAGTAAAATAATAATTTGTATAGAATATTGATGTACCAGCATTTACATCAGTTCCACTTTTGGCATAAAAATCAAATGGATTTTCTTTTTCTTTTTCAAATAACTTATGTTCCAAAAAATGTGCTATTCCACTTGGCATTTCATATATTTTATTATTTACTTTAAATTTAGAATTATAATTTCCATATTTAGTACCAAATGATACATAAAAATTTTTCTTGTTTTTAAGTGGCACAAGATATACTAAAAGACCATTGTCAAGTTTATCAAAATATAGTTTTTCTTCAAAATTATTTATATTAATCTCTTTCATCTTTTGTCTCCTTAAGTACATAAATAACATCCCTATTTATTTTTTTACTAACCTTTACTATATCTTTTTTTGTAACACTTAAAACTTCTTTAATTGCAGTTTCTATATTATCACAATCTAAGTATTCCATACTGAAATAATAATCAATAATAGAAGATGGGTATTCATCAAATTCTTTTAATGAACTAATCATAAGACTTTTAGCATTATTTAGTTTTTCTATACTAAACTTACCTTTTCTTATATTATTCATTTCTTCTTTTATTCCTTTTATCACTTCATTACACTTTGTATAATCAATCCCACTTGATATAACTAAAAAATTATCACTTTTTCTATAATTAGATAAAATATCATAAGTTAATGACTTTCTTTCTCTTACATTTTTAAACAAAAAAGAATCAGGACTTGCTCCTAGAATTATATTATATAAAAACATAACATATTTTCTTTCTTTTTCCGTTAATTTTTTTAAATAACAACTTATTAAGAGTCTTGTTTGATTAAAATTCTTACTTTCTTCATATTTTATAAGTTTTTTACTCTTTGGAATATAATTTATTTTAAATGATAATTCATCTTTTTTAATTTTTTTAAAATTAAATGTTTTAGAAATAGCATTTTCCATTTCATAAAAGTTTATATTACCTATTACATATATATCTATTAAACTATTTTTAATAAATTTATCATAATACTTTTGTAAGCTTGTTAAAGTTATTTCTTCTAAATCTTTGATATTACCATCCATATTATAGGAAAAAGAATAATCTTCTCCCATAAGATTTTTAAGCTTCATGTAAGAATAACTTTTTGGATAGTCATAACATTGTTTTATATAAGACAATAAATAATTTTTAGTTATATTAAAATTATTTCTAAAATCTTTATTATCTTCAAGGTTAGGATTAAAAATTACCTCTTTTAAAAATTCAAGTCCTTTCATAGTAATATCATCATTAATATATTTATTTTCTAACATTGAAATTGATATTTCTGTACTAAAAGTATTACCTATTCTTGTATTATTTCCATAAAGATTTAAATCGTATAATTCTTGTTTCGCTATACTAAAATTTCTTTTAGATGGATACTTTTTACAAGAACTTAATAAAAGTTCAAAAAGGAAATTACGAATCGTTATTTCCTCTTTATTTATTTTTTCTTTAAAAATACATCTAACTGTAATGGTTTTAAATTTATCTGTTTTTATTAAATGAAGTTTGTAAGATCTTTTATCTATTTGTTTATATTCCATAAATCTTTTCTCCTCTTGTTAAATAGTATGTACAGCTTTTATTATTCTATTATAGAATTAAGGGCAAGGCTTATTGCCTCATTAAATGTTGTTTCCCTTTCTTCGGTAGTTAATTTTTTATTATTAACTAAATTATCTGATACAGTTAAAATACTGCTTGCTTGTTTTTTGTATAAACTTGCAACATAGAAAAGAGCAAATGTTTCCATTTCTACACCTAAACAGTAATTTTTTTTAACTTCAGGATTATTAATTGTTTTATAAAAAACATCTGTTGTTTCAATATTACCTATTCTTAACTCGATATTTGCTTTATATGCATTTTCGATTATTTTTTGATTTAAGAATGATGAAGCACTTATTAAATCAAGCTCATTTCCATCGTATTGATAACTAAAGTTTGATAAAGTATATGCTTTTTCTGCTAAAATTACGCTTTTAACATCTATTTCATCATAATAACTTCCGCATGAACCTACCCTTATAATTTTTTCAACATTATAATAGTCAAATAATTCTTTAGCATAAATTGCCATACTTGGACATCCCATACCTGAAGACATAACCGTTACTTTAACTCCTTTATAATATCCTGTGTAAGCTAAATTTAATCTAACATTATTTACTAATTTATAATCATCTAAATAGTTTTCTGCGATAAATTTAACACGAACAGGGTCACCTGGCATAATTACTAATTTTGCTATATCATCATCATATTCTGTTTTTATATGTAAACTCATAAATAATCCTCCTACTCATTATCATTATTATTATCTTCAAGTTTTACTAATACTTCTCTTGGTTTAGAACCATTTTGTGGTCCAATTATTCCTCTTTCTTCAAGTAAATCAATGCATCTTGCAGCTCTATTATAACCAAGTCTAAACTTTCTTTGTAAAAGTGATGCACTTGCTTTACCTGAAGTTATTACAAATTCTACTATTTCATTGTATAACGGATCATCATACTCTTCAACATCACCACTAACTGAGGATGATTTTAATTCTTCATCTTTTTCTTCAAAGGAACTAAAGAATGTTTGGTCATATTGAGCTTTTTGTTGACTGATACAATAATTTACAACTTTTTCAATTTCACTATCACTAACAAATGCTCCTTGAATTCTTTGAGGTACAATGTCTCCCATTGGAAGATATAACATATCTCCTTTTCCTAAAAGCTTTTCTGCTCCAGTCATGTCAAGAATGGTTCTTGAATCAATACTTGATGAAACTGCAAAAGATAGTCTTGACGGAATGTTTGCTTTAATTAAACCTGTTATGACATCTGTTGATGGTCTTTGTGTTGCAATAATTAAATGAATTCCTGCCGCACGAGCCATTTGTGTAATACGCATAATAGATTGTTCAACTTCTTTTCCTGCAACTAACATAAGATCGGCTAGCTCATCTACTATTACAACCCAATAAGGAAGTGGTTTAAGCTTTTCATCTTCACTTTTATTTTTATTATATTTTAATACATATTCATTATAACCTTCAATATTTCTTGTTTTACTTTCTTCAAATAAATCATATCTTCTATCCATTTCACTAACTGCCTTTTGCAATGCTTGACTAGCTTTTTTAGGATCAGTAACAACTGGTGTTACAAGATGTGGTACACAATTATAAACACCAAGTTCTACTTTTTTAGGATCTACTAAAATAAGTTTTACTTCATCTGGTTTAGTAAACATTAGAATAGATAAAATTATACAGTTAATACATACTGATTTACCACTACCGGTAGCCCCTGCAACAAGTAAATGTGGGGTTTTATTTATATAACATGCTTGAACATTACCCATAATGTCCTTACCAAGTCCTGCAGTTAATTTTGTCTTAAGTTTATTTTCTCTTTTTAAACCCTCAAGTGTTTCACGAAGTGTAACTGTTTGGGCATTATCATTTGGCATTTCAATTCCAACAGTATTCTTGCCAGGAATTGGAGCTTGAATACGAACATCCTTCTTAGCAAGCGCTAAAGCTATTTCACGGTTTATTCCAAGAAGTTTAGAAAGTTTAGTTCCTTGTGACAACTCAAGTTCATACTGAATAACAGAAGGTCCAACATTTACCGCTACGACTTCTCCAATTATTCCAAAATCTCTTAATGTTTCAACAAGCTTTTTAGAATTATTAGCAATTGCTACTTTATCAATAGCTTTTTTATTTTTTTGTGGTGAATCTAATAAATCAAAAGAAGGTAAAATATAATTTTTATTAACAATAACTTCTTTTTCTTCTTTAACTTCAGGCTCTATTTTCTTTTCTGCATTAATATTAGTTATTTCACTTATATTTTTAACAACCTTTTTAGGTATTTCTTCTTCTTCTTCATCATTTGTATTAATTTTTAATTTAGTTTCATCAAATTTATTTTCATGTTTCTTATCTTTAGTACTTGCTTTATCTTTTTTAGGTAGTATTTCCTTTACCTTATCTTTAGTATTTCTTACAATATCAAAAATAGACATACCTGTAAACACCATAAATCCTGTTATTAAAAAGACCCAACATACAATATTAGCACCATCTTTTTCAAATAATTTATAAAAAGCTGTAGCAAATAAAGAACCAATTATTCCACCACCTGTATTTTCTAAAGCAGGATTAAATACTCCTGTTTTAATTTCATTTCCCATTATTTTATCAATACCTACAAGTAAGTTTTCATATGTTTCACTTATAATCTTTGATGTATCAATATTTTCTAAACAATAACTTATATGTAAAAATACTAAAACGCTAATAATCATTAAATATATTCCCATCATTTTAGCACTGAAAAAATTAAATTTTTCTTCTTTAACAACCATATAAATTCCTAAGAATAAAATAGCAACAAGTAAAAGAAGATATAAATTTCCCACTAAAAAAAGAGCAAACGATGATATTATCCTACCAGCTGGTCCATATTTTCCTATTCCTAAAATACTAATAAGAATTAGTAAAACACCCCATAATTGTATTAAAAAATGATTATCTTTTTCTTTCACATTTCTTTTTTTTCTTTTTGCCATAAAATTACCAACTTTCTATTATTTTTCTTCTAAATATATTCTATCAAAAATTAAAAATAAAGTCTATATTTTTTAAAACAAAAAGAACTATGAATTGTCATAATTCTTATAAACCAAGTGTATATGGATTAGTACTTGTTCCTGATCCTCCAGTTATTTTTACTGCGGATTTTAGATATAGGACTGGCCGAACGGCAAACTGACCGTTGTAGACAACGAAGTTGTAGTTCACGTGCCCGTTTGAATTGACATAAAACGCACGGTTACTAGTGCCGGCATTCTGAGGCAATATCCACTCATTATCCTTTATATTGTATAACCAGTTCGTATCATTACATGCTCTTATATCATTTGCTGATGAGTTATAATCATATATTCTTTTATTTTCACAATTACTACTTGCATATCCATAATCACTTACATACATTAGTCCTAGTTTTCCAACCCAACTATTTGGATTTGTTCCATTGTAAAACTCATTACTTGTTGTATTTTGTATCTTTCTTTCATATGAATAAAATTGTAATGGTGTATCTGCATATCCATTATTATAGGTTACATTTTTTCCTCCTAAATAATATTTTGTATTTCCTATCATATTTTGTGCTTCACTTGTTAAACTATTTAAATATGTTGTATTAAGTTCTGTATTTAATGTTGATGGTCTAGCCCAATTATTTGAATCACTTGTATCCCAATATTTATTCCCTATACTTTCATTTCTTATTATCCTTATTCTATTTTCAATATTTCCTGTTCCATCATCTGTGGGGAATACCCCAAGTATTCTCCATGTTTCGTTATTAAATGTTACATAGTTTTTTGGACTTGCTCCACGATATCTATATTCTGTTATATCTTTATCATTTCCTATTTGAAGTGTTGTATCTTTTGGATGTGTTATTGTATATAGTCCACTATCATTTGTATTATCTGTTAATTTTATAAGGGTATCTGCTCCGCTTTTTTTTAATTCTCCTACAGTAGCTTCAATTACATTAGTACTTGTTTTTGTAAAACTAAATAATGCATAACTTGAATATCCTATACTTATTAGTATTATTAAAATAATTGCAAATAGAAAATAACTATTTATTATTTTTATATCTGTTTTTAAAAAACTTATTATTTTTTTCACTATATCACAGCCTTATTTTATTAACTATTAACTTTATAAGGTTATTATATAATACACCCCCCCCCATGTCAATAATTTTATTAACATTTTTTAGCAATTGTGTTTACAACAAAATAATTTTATGGTATATTATTGATACAAAAGAACTTAACTGCGGTTGTTTATACCCGTACTTAAGTTCTTTTTTGTTCATAAATTTTTGTAAACCTTCCTAATTTAATATTATTTTTAATATATTTATTTAAATCAGGATCTTTCCTATCATAACCATATACAGTCTTTATTCTATTAATGTCAATATTAAAGATATTTATTTTTGTAATTGTTTCTATTTCAATGAGAACTATTATGTTACTATTATTATCATCTTTAACTGTCGTTAATATCAAATAATCCTTATTGTTTTTATTTTTAAATATAACTCTCGGGCTGTCCAAACTATTAATTATTTTTATATAAAGTTCCTTACCTAAACCATGATAATGATTTCTTATACTTGTTGCTAAGCCTAATTTTTGTGTCTCTTTTTTAGTTAAAATGTTTTTTCTTATATGAGATGGGTTTTCATACATTGGAAGATCTTTAACACCATTTTCAACTAATATTTGTGGTGTATAATTTCTTAATTTTACAGGGTTTCTTTCGTTAATATTTTTTAATACATTATCAATTCTTTTACTTAAATTTAAGTTTTTCTTATTTTCTTTTTTATTACTTTTAATTACTGTTTTTTGTTCTAATTGTTCTATCATTTAATTATCCTCCATATATAATTATACGGAGCAAAATCAAAATGACCTAAATTTAGACATTAAAAAAATTAAATAATTTGATATTTTATTTAATTTTTGAAAAACCTATTACTAAATTCCAAGTGTATATGGATTAGTACTTGTTCCTGAGCCTCCAGTTATTTTAATATTTGATTTTAAATATAAAGTTGGTCTTACTTTATTATAAGAATTATAGATATCATAAATATTATTAATATTAATTTATTTTGTTTTAGTTTTTCTATCATATTATCAAACTTCCTTTTATTTTATTAACTATTAACTTTATAAGGTTATTATATAATATACCCCCCCCATGTCAATATTTTTCTTTACACTTTTCAACAGGCGTCAAATTTGGTATATTTTTCTATCTTACAAGATTTATTTTATCATAAATTTATGTCATTTATTGTTGGTAATTTTTGCCAAATAAAAACAAGCATTTGCTTGTTTATTTTGTACCAGTTGAACCAAAACCACCAGCACCACGTACTGTATCATTTAAATCTTCTACTTCATTAAATTCTACTTTTAAAAATGGTGTTACTACTAATTGTGCTATTCTTTCATTTTTATCAATTGTTTGAACTTCATTACTATGATTATGTAAAGCTACCATTATTTCGCCTCTATAATCACTATCTATTACTCCAACTTTATTAGCAGGAGCAAGGCCTTTTTTTGTTGCTAACCCACTTCTTGCATAAATAAGTCCTGCATAATTTTCTGGTATTTCCATACTTAATCCTGTTTTGATTAATTTAGTTTCTCCTGGATTTATACTAACATCTTCATCCATGCAAGCATATAAATCACATCCAGCAGAATAAACTGTGCCATAAGTAGGAAGTTTAGCATTTTCATTTAATTTTTTTATATTTACTAACATATTTTAATCTCCTTAATCTAAATATATAATTACTTTGTTTTCTTTTAAACTATTTTGAACATCAATTACTCTTTGATTAGAAGAACCCCTGAATTTTAATTTGTAATCTTTTAATTCATCAACGTATCTTCCATCTACTAAAATATCAACATAGTTTAATATATTTTTTGCTCTTTCTAATAATTCTTCATATGTATATCCTGAATATATCCATAGTTTTTTATTAGGATAAGTTTCTTTAATTCTTTTAACTAATTTTTCTAAGTCTGTTAAATTTTCATCAATAAAAGGTTCTCCCCCTAATATTGATATTCTTGATATATAATCAGGTTTAGCAAGAGTAAGGAAATTATCTTCAACTTCCTTACTCCATAAATTACCACTTTTTACATCCCATAATTCTTTGTTAAAACAATTTTTACAATAAAATCTACATCCTGATGTAAATAACGCTACTCCTATTTTTTCACCATTACTTATATCCATATCTCTTATTTGAGCATATCTCATTATTTCACCTTCTAGTCTATTTTATGATTATCTAAATGAACATATCTATTTCTAATTTCATCAGTTCTTCCTTGATTAAAGAAGTTTGTACCAATATAACCACATGTTCTTCTTGCAACATTCATTTTAGAATGGTCCATATTACCACAGTTAGGACATTTCCAATCAAGTTTGCCATCTTCATCAACGATTTTTATTTCACCATCATAGCCACAAACTTGACAATAGTCTGATTTAGTATTAAGTTCTGCATACATAATATGATCATAAATAAATTTAATAACTTCAATTACAGCATCAACATTATTTGTTAAATCAGCACATTCAATATAACTTATCGCACCACCTGGAGATAGTTTTTGAAATTCACTTTCTAATGCTAATTTAGTAAATGGGTCTATTTTTTCAAATACTGGAACATGATATGAATTAGTTATATAATCTCTATCAGTTATTCCTTCGATTATACCAAATCTATTTCTTAAACATTTAGCAAATTTATAGGTTGTTGATTCAATTGGAGTTCCATAAACACTATAATCTATTTTTTCTGCTTTTTTCCATTCAGCACATTTATCATTAAGTTTTTTCATAACTTCTAAAGCAAATTCTTTACCTACACCATTATCAGTATGAGAATTCCCTGTCATATATTTAACACATTCATAAAGTCCTGCATATCCAAGTGATATAGTTGAATAACCATTATGTAAAAGTTCATGAATACTTTCTCCTTTTTCAAGTCTTGCAAGGGCCCCATGTTGCCATAAAATTGGAGCAATATCACTTATGGCATGGGCAAGGCGTTCGTGTCTTATTTGAAGTGCTCTATGACACAATTCTAATCTTTCTTCAAATATTTTCCAGAATTCTTCCATGTCTTTTTTACTAGATAAAGCAACATCTGGTAATGAAATAGTAACAACGCCTTGATTAAATCTTCCATAATATTTAGGTTTTCCATTTTTATCTAAATATGGTGTTAAAAAGCTTCGACAACCCATACATGGATAACATTGTCCATTACCATTTGCATCTATTTTACATTCTTTCATGATTTTTTCAGAAATATAATCAGGAACTAATCTTTTAGCAGTACATTTAGCAGCAAGCTCAGTTAAATAATAATATTTACTATCTTCTTTTATATTGTCTTCTTCAAGAACATATAAAAGTTTAGGAAAAGCTTGTGTTATGTAAACACCTTTTTCATTCTTAAGTCCTAATATTCTTTGTTTTAAAAATTCCTCGATTATAAGAGCTAATTCCTCTTTGTATTCTTCTGTTTCTCCAAGATACATACATACTGATAAGAAAGGAGATTGTCCGTTTGTATTAGTCATTGAATTTACCTGATAATTAAATGTCTGAACCCCATCTTCAATTTCTTTTTTTGTATCTTCCATGGCATATTTTTTGCATGTTTCATCATCCATGCCTCTTTTTTTATACTTATCATAATATTTGTTATAACTAGATCTAACAAATGGTGCAAGTGCTGTTAAAGTAATCGTAGCACCACCATAACTTGAACTTGTTACCGCTGTTATTATTTGAGTTGCAATAGTTGCTGCAGTTAAAAATCTATGTGGCTTTTCAATTAAGATATTATTAATCATTGTACCATTTTGTAACATATCTTCAAGATTTATAAGTTCACAATTATGTAAAGCATTTTGTGCGAAATAATCTGCATCATGAAAATGAATTATCCCAGCATCATGTGCTTCCACAATATCTTTAGGAAGTAAAAATCTTCTTGTTATATCAGTACTTGTAATACCTGCTATGTAATCTCTTTGAACGGTAACAACTTTAGCATTTTTATTAGCATTTTCACTATTCCAATACTCATTTGTACCATTTAAAAGCTCAAATATTGTTTTATCTGTTGTATTACTTTCTCTTACAAGTCCTCTTAAATATCTATATCTTATATAACATCTAGCAACATCTTTCCTATTACTTGCCATAAGTTTATCTTCAACGATATCCTGAACTTCTTCCACCTTCAAATTTTTGTTTAAACTTTCAATATAATCTGCTATTTCTAAAGCCTTTTTCTTATCTTGTTCCGTTAATTCTTTATCAACTTCAATAAATGCTTTACTAACAGCATTATATATCTTCTCCTTATCAAATTTTTGTCTTCTTCCATCTCTTTTAATTACTTGCATATTTTTCTATCTCCTTTTCATATTTTTTAAATTGCAATATATAACATTTTCATAAATATATTTTATTAAATCTTCTAATTCATCCATTTTTAAATCACTTATATCAACTCTATTAATTGTTCCACCCAAAGATAAATTATTAAATTTCTTTTCATATTCTAATTTTTCTATTTTATTAAGCTTTTCATCTTCAATAAAATAAGCACTATTATAACTTGATTTATCAGTTATTTTTTTAATATAACCAAACTCTTCTAAATCTTTATTTATAAAATATTTAGAAGAAACATTATCATAAAATGAATATAATTTAAAACTAACTCCTATTTCATTTGATAAATTATTTAAAACTTCATTTATCCTATTTAATATTTTAATTGCTAAGCTTTCTCCTTCTTCTTCCTTAATATTTTTTTTCAAAAGAAGATATACTACTTCAGGAAGCCCTACATAACTAAGTAAAAGTGTTGAATAACCATTTTTTAATAATTCATCTATTTTTTCATTTTTATTTAGTCTACTTATACCTCCATATCTAAAATGAATACTTGATATTGCTTCATTTGTACCAAGAAGTGAATAATACTTACATAAAAGTGATTCTTTACATATTTCAAGAACTTCATCTAATTTTTCAAAAAAGTCCTCATTTTCTTTTAAAGAAAGTGCTACTCTTGGTAAATTAAGACTTACTATTCCTTGATTAAATCTACCAACAAACTTATATTTAGAGGATGTTTTATAAATAGGTAAAAATTGATTTTCTCCGATTGGAGAGAAAACATTACCATTAAACATCTCTTTCATTTTCTTTGAACTAAGAAGATTAACATTACCATTATTTAAAATACAATTTACGACAATTTTCGTTAAATAATCATAACATCCTCCAGTTAAATTATTAGTTTCATCTAAAACATATACTATTTTAGGATATATATATTCTTCTTTACCACTTTCTTTATTTATACCATTTAATCTTTGTTTTAATATTTCTTCAATAATAAGGGCTGTTTCTTGTTTAAATAAATCATCTTTATTTATTCTTAAAAACAAAGTAACCAAAGGTACAACACCACTACTGTTAATAAGAGTATTAATCTGATAATGAATGGTTTGAACTCCATTTTCTAATTCTTTTTTTGTTAAATCATTAGCTAATGTCTTTATCAAAATATCATTTGCTTTAGTCTTATATTTTTCTTTTAACATATTAACATTTTTTAAATATGTTGCATTTAAATAAGGACTTAAACAATCTATATCAATAGAAAATCCATTTATTTGCCCGTTTGATATAGCATTAATAATTTGCATTGTAACATTACATGCCACTTGAAATGACTTAGGCTTTTCTATTTTAACACCATTTATGTATGTTCCATTTTCTAACATATCTTTAAGATTGATATAACTTGAATTAATTATAGGTTGAATAAAATAATCCATATCATGAAAGTATATTAAACCTTTTTCATGTGCTTTAACTATTTTTTCTGGCAATAAAATTCTTTCTGTTAAATCTTTTGATACTTCCCTTGCTATTAAATCTCTTTGATAAGATGCATTATTATTTTTTATACCAAATGAATTATTATTTTTAAGCAAACTAAGTATTGATTCATCTGTTGTATTTGCTTTTCTAATAAGCGCTCTTGTATATCGATATGTAATATATTTTTTAGCTAGTTCATATTTTCCTGCACTCATAAGTCTTATTTCTATAATATCTTGAATATCTTCAACTAAAATTCTTTTTTTGTTTAAACTTTCAATATATTTTATAATATTATTTATCTGTGCAAGTGATATTTTTTCTTCATCATTTACCTCATTATTAGCTTTGCTTATGGCTATTTTTATTTTTTCTCTATCATATTCAACTGATGAGCCATCTCTTTTTATTACTTTAATAACTACCACCTGCCCTACTGTGTCTATGATTAAAGTTTACCATAAAAAACAAATACTTATTGTTGCATTTGCAACAATTTACAATTTTTGTTATAATTTATTTAGAAAGTGTAAAGGAAGGTTTATTTATGAATATTTTTAATGGAATTAATGAAAAAGATTTAGAAAAACTATTAAAATGTTTGGATGCTAAAAACATATCTTTTAAAAAAGGATCTACAATTATTAATAATGCTTCAAATACTAATATCTTAAGTATTATAACTAAAGGTAGTGCAAGTATAATTAGAATTGATTACAATGGTAATAAAACAATAATTGAAAATTTAAAAGAGAATGATATTTTTGAAGCAAAGATGTTTAATTTAATTAATAATGAGCTATCTTTAATTGCTCTTGAAGATACCGAAATAACCTTAATTTCTTATGATAAAATAATTAATAAATGTGAAAAAAATTGTTATTATCATAATATTCTTATAAATAATATCCTAACGCTTGTAATTGATAAATTAAATTTTACTTATGAAAGGATTCAAATATTAACAAAAAAAACAATTCGTGAAAAACTTTTAGAATATTTTAAATTTGAAGCAAATAAAAAAAATTCAAAGAAATTTAAAATGTCTTTAAACTTTACATCTCTAGCAGAATACTTAGCAGTTGATAGAAGCGCTTTGATGAGAGAAATAAAATATTTAAAAGAAGATGAATTTATTGAAATACATAACAAAATAATAAAAATTAATTTTTAAGATTGCTTATTTTAATAATATAAGTTAATATAATATCTTAAGAAAGGAAAATTATATGAATATATATGAAGAAAAAATAAATAAATTAAATGTTGAAATAAAAAAGCTTAAATTAAACCAAGAAAAAAAAGCTAAAAATATTAATACTTGTTTATGGTTATTAATACTTACTATAGATATACTAATTTATATTAAATTTTCTAATATTAGTCTGTTTAATAAATATCATAATGTCTTAATAGATATATTAAGATATCTATCAACTTTTTGTTCTATCGTTGTAACTGACGTTATTACTTATTTTATCGGAGATAATATAAATTATAAAATATATCTAAAGGAAGAACAGAAAATAAAATCCTTAAAAAAAGAAATAGATAATATTAAGTACTATAAAAATACAATTAAAAAAGAAGAAAATATAAATATTTATAAACCTATATTAAATAATGAAAACAAATTATACAGAGTAAGAAAAAAAGACTAATTAATTTTTTTATTAATTAAGTCTTCTTTTTTTATACCATTTAAATAATCTTTAAATTCCATTACTTTTTTACCAGGAAATTGAAGTTTAGTTATAATGATCTCACCATCATTTGTACTTATTCCTAATCCTTCTTTTGATATATTAGTTATTTTTCCATATGAAGAAGCTTTAAAATTTCCTATTTTAGCATTATATATTTTAACTCTTTCATTATTTAAATTAAAATAACAACAAGGTTCAGGAGAAAGTCCCCTTATTTTATTATATATATTAATTGTTGTATCATTAAAATTTAAATATTCATCTTCTTTTTTTATAATTTTAGCAAAAGTAACTTCATCTTCATTTTGTTTTATATATTTACATGTTCCATCAAAAATACTTGGAAGTGTTTTAATAAGTAATTCTTTTCCTACAATAGATAGTTTAGAACTTAATGTTTCATAAGTGTCATCATCTTTTATTTCTATTTCATAAGATGATATCATATCTCCATCATCCATGCCAACTTCAGTACGCATAATAGTTACTCCTGTTTTTTTATACCCATCCATAATTGCTCTTTGAATTGGTGCTCCTCCCCTTAATTTAGGAAGAAGGGATGCATGAACATTGATTGTTTTATATTTAGGATAACTTAAAAGTTCATAAGGAAGAATTTGACCATAGGCACATGTTATAATAACATCAGGGTTTAAATCTATTATATCTTGATATTCATTTCTTAATTTTCTTGGTTGTAATACTTTAATATTATGTTTTAAAGCAAGAGCTTTTACAGGACTGATTGTTAAAACATGTTTTCTTCCTACTTCTTTATCAGGTTGAGTTACTACTGCGATTACATTACAATTTTCTATTAAGCTTTCTAAAACATTTAAAGAAAACTTTGGAGTCCCCATAAATACTACTTTTTTATCTTTCATTTATGTCCTCCTTTTTTAACTTCACTTACAAGATCTTGATATGGTGTTGTTTTACTTTCTTTAGAAATTGTATCGTGTACTTTAACACCATTTGAAACAGCCATATCATATAAACTATTTACAACGTTAGAATTAACAATATTTCTTTTACTTATTATATAATTATTAAGTTCTTCAAGTGCTTTATAAAAATAAGTTAAATGTTTTATAGGCATAACACTAATTAAAGAAGATATTTTAATAGGAATATCTTTTCTATTATTTAAAGTGTTTATTATTTCATTAACATCTCTATTATATACTTTTTTTACTATTTGATTATATAAACTATTATAAAAAGCATAATCATTTTTAATACCTGGAATATAACTTAAATTATTTATTATTTCTTTTTTAAGATTTTCTATTTTTTCATATAGTTCTTCTTTTGTTTCACTATTTGTTATTCCAATTAAAACTTCAGAAGTTTTAACAAGTACAGTATTATTAGGTACATCATAAACAACTGTTTCATGATTTTCTTTAGGCACTAGTTCCACTTTCTTTTGGTATTTTTCACTAAAATATTTTTCTAAATCTTCTAAAGGAGTAATATTTTCATGATCATAAAAATAAGTTCTAGCATCAACACCACACTTTGCTGCAAGCGCTCCTAATCCTGCTTCATCAAATTCTTTTATTTTTAAAACATTATTATAAAATTTATTAAGCATTGACCTATAATAAAGTAAATGTTTATAATTTAAAAGATTTAAAAAATTATCATTTGGAATAGTAATACCATTATTTTTTATTTTTCGTTTAAAATTTGTAATATTATATCTATAAAGTGATATATTCATACAAGATAAACAACCACTTCTTGCCTTAAAAAGGTCAGTTAATTCCTTTTTATCTTCAATTTTTTCTTTATCTATTTTTTTAGCAATTAACTTTCCAAGATGTTTATTTATTTTTTCTTTTGTTTTTTTAATCGTTTCAAGTTCTTTTTTTATTTTACGTTCTTCAATAGACATAAAATCACCTCTTTACACACTTATAATATCATTTATAAAGTATATTTGCAAATTATATTTTATTTAAAATACTTTATTTCAAAAATTGTATAACATTTTTCTTTTGATGTAACACTTATTTTACCATTATTAGTTTCAATAATTGTTTTAGCAAGAGAAAGACCTATACCAACACCATCACTTGAAGTGTTTTTTCCTTTATAAAATCTTTCAAAAATATGGTTTAAATCTTCTTTATTTATTCCTGTTCTAAAGTATCAACAACATATAATCTACCATTTTTATACATAATATTATACATAACATCATATAAAGTAACATTGTTATCTGTTATTATTTTAATATCTTTAAAAATATTTGTAATCCCTTTTTCTAAAGCATTTAAACTAACAGATAAAGGATCTATTTGAAAAAGATTTTTAGAGTTTTTATAAGGCATTGTATAACCCACTAATTCATTTTCTACATAAATAACATCAGTCGGCCATATAAATGTATTATTTTTAATATTACTAAATCGTAATAAAAAATCTTTATCATAACCTGCTTTTTCATTATCCATATATTCATGAAAAACTTTATATACTATATTATTATTTTTATTTAAATAACATATTCCTTGAAATCCTTGTCCAAGATAAGTTAATCCTCTTAAAAATATATTAAAATGTTCTTTATTTACAAAATTCATCAAAACATCCCCTTAAAGTGACCGTATTATATCATAAAAATTAAAAAAAGACAAATAACTTGTCTTAATTTAATCCTGCTAGAATGTCTTTTAAGTTATAAAAATATAACTTTAATATACTCATCTTATTTATATCTTTATTTACTACTAAAGGAGATTTTTTTACTATTGTATTATTGTCTTTTACATAAAGTGTTGCTATTTTTTGACCTTTTTTAATTGGATAACTAACATTATCTAAAACTATTTCATATTGATAAGAAATACTTTCATCTATTTTCTTTTTTAATATAAATATATCTTCTTTAGCATATAAATCTATTTTTTCATTTACCTTATCTACATTAACTGTTCCTACTTTTTTATCTTTTTCATAAAGCATATTTATTTCATATTGATTAAAACCATAATCAAGTAAATCCATTGTTTCTTTATTTCTTGTTGTTACATCTTTATATCCTAAACTTATTGCAATAAGTCTTAAACCATTTCTTTTGGCAGTTGCTGCGATACATTTTCCAGCATCTGTAGTTGAACCCGTTTTAAGACCATCTGCTCCTTCATAAAACCTAACAAGTTTATTTGTATGTGAATATTGCTATAGTGAGTGGTATCACTTCTTGATGAAATGATACCACACCTTTTTAATTTTTACAAATAGTTTCATAATTTTTTTATTTTGACTATTAGCTAAGAAACACGTAGTTTGATTTAATTCAAATTCTTTAATTGATTTTCTATGATTTTTTATTATATTCAATACTAAAATTATTATCTATCATAATTCCTTATATATATGTAATAAACAATTAACTACCATATTTACATCTATTAACTTACTATTTATACTGATACTTTTTTGAGAAAATAATATTATTGATTTCGCTTTAGGTTCAAATATTCATGATAGCATTTAAACATCTATAGCATAATACCGTTTTCTAATACTTGCAATTTCAGTATTTTCAAAATTTCCTATATTACCAAAAACTTCTTCACTTGCTTTTTTAACTTTTAATGTATATTCTTCATGCACTAATTTTGTAACTCCAATGCCATAACCCTTTTTGCATTTCTTATATCAAATTTACATTTTTATGCCCTCTGCTTCTAAATCAATTGAGAATCATAATAATCTCTCAGTATACTTATCAAATGATATATTACATTTTAGAGATGATAGTTACAATTCAAAAAAATTAATAGGCTCAATTTCTTTTCGATATACAATAAAATCAATAATAAAACACATCATACATTTAGAATGCTTTTCACTTTTTTTGCTGCTTGACGGATCAACTTAGTACCATTTATTAAGCATATTTTTCCGTGGCCAGATAAAACTATATCAGCTTTATATTTTGCTAATTTCATTATACTATTAACAATCTCTTCTTTATTAAAAGCTGGATCTCCTTCCCAACCAAATAAAAATTTATCTAAGTAAGTTCCATCCGCTTCCAATGTATCACCGGTAAACAAAACAAGTTTACCATCGACCTTTACCCTAATGGCCATTCCTCCATTTGTATGTCCTGGTATCATAATAAATTCAAACATAATACCGTTTATAATCATTTCTTTGTCTACAGATATTTCTACATCGGGAATAAATGCAGGAAATGATTGCTCTATATCATATGGTGTTCCTTTTGGCCCACCTTGTTTGCAATAAGTTGCATCACCTGCACCTACTATAATTTTCGCACCTGCCTCTTGCATTTCTTTAGCACCTCCACAGTGATCGTGGTGTCCATGAGTAAGAATGACATGCGTTATAGGCGAATTAATATTAAATTTTTTTAATGTTTTTTTCAACATAGCAGGACCAGTTGAAGCCTCTCCACAATCTATTAATATTAACCCTTGGCCTGTATTTATACCATATACTTCGCCTAATATACTTTTATTATTTACCGCAGAAAAACAACTACCACTTAAATAAAATAAATCATTTGAAATTATCAATTAAATCAACCTCCTTAAGAAAAATTATTAATTAATATATATCTATTATTTCATCATCATTTGAAATTAGTTCAATATTTTCTTTATAAATTCTATAACATTTACCATAAACTTTATTATTAAATATATACGATTTATCTGGAAGCCCATAAATAATCCTATTATTTGACTCTTTTATTATTGAATCCATTTGAATCTTATTAGGATTATCTAAATCAAAATGTGGTTCAACGTTAATTGTAGTTAAAGCAAGACCTTTTAATATGACAGAACGAGTTAAATCTTTTTCATTTTCAGGACTACTAAACACAATTTCTGCACTATTTATTGCGCCAGCACTAATCCCAACAATACATGCATCAGTTTCTTTGATATAATCTTTAAGCTTTATAGCATTTAAAAACATATTTTGCTGAAATGTATTACCACCACTAAGAAAAATAAGTGAACTATTCTTAAGTATATTACCAATATCTTCTTTATTTCGATTATCAAGTACCAAACTTTCTTTAAATTTAAGACCTGATAATGCTAAAATTTCTGTATCTAGTTTTAGATAATTATCGTTTAATTCGTAATTGTCAGGATCACTCGCAATAATAACAAATTTATTGTAATCCTTTATGCTTTCTTTCATATTTTTTAAAAATTTATTATCTTCAAAAAATTTTACTGGCATTTTATTACCATTTTCCTTTTTTATACCCCCAATATTACTAGCTAAAAATAATCTCATTTTATCCTCCATACTTATTATTATATAATAATCTATTTTATACCCATACGTTTTTTTTGCAAAGTTAATACTTTATAAAATTCATCTTTTCTTTGCTCAAAGCAAGAATGATATTCTGCAGTTAAATAATTTACAATTAAATTAACTACATCTTCGTTAGTATATTGTAATTGTTCATTCCAATAATTTAATACACGTAAATATTGATTAAATTTCATTCTTAAATGTTTAGATCTATGATTGGTGATATCTTCTTTCAATAAAATTGATACAGCAACTAATGCATCTGCAAATTTTTCTTTTATAATACAATCTATGTCAAGAAAATCTGCAATTCTTGAACTAGCTACTGTAGAACTTGTACCAAATTTACACATAGATAAAACTAAATTGCTAATCCCCATATCAATAGCTAACTTTCTATCATTATTTTCCATAACAACAAAAGCAGCAAAATTCAAAAACTCATTTGTGTCTTTTTTTCTAAGGCCTATATTAAAATCTCTTCCAAAAATATTTTTTTCATCCATGCCGTATTGATGCCTATAATGTTCAGTGCTTGATTGCTCAACTAAACGAGTTATTTCACCATCGATAATTTCAGTTGCCTTTACTAAATCATCATCCTTAGAACTAATCTTTATACAAAGATCTTTAGGAGGAATGTTTAAATATTTTTCATCAGTTAAATAATCAAAAGTATCTTTAACAACTGTTTCTAAATCTGGTTTTGCTATTATTCCCATTCCTCTATAATAACAGCCAAATTTTTGTGGAACATCAGTTTTCAGATATTTAAATGATTTATATTTCATACATTCCTGCACAATGTATCTTCCTATATCACCATATTCTTCATTATCTAAGTATTTTTTTAATGGTGAAATATTAGAACCTATAAAGTCAACTGTTGGATCAATTTTGGAAGTAACATTAACTGCTGGTTCTTCAACATATCCTTTTTCATTAAAACAAGCCTTAAATTTTTCTTCAACAAAATCTAAATATTTACTTTTACTAATTTCTTTAGCATTCATTTATATCACTCTCCTTTTTTGTCATTAGACATTTTTAATAATTCTCCTAAATAATAACTAATATCAGATTCAGTTACATTATTATTAATACTTCCTTTATACGAATCAAGTTTTAAAAAACTATCAATTTCTGTTCCCAATTGTTTAACAGTTTCTTGATACATTTGTGTATCAAATCTAGGAGTACATATTAATATGCTTTTGGTAAGATTTATTTTGTGTTTTTTTATTAACTCAACTGTTTTTCCCATTGATTCATTAGTATCCCCCATCATACCAAGCATAAAGAATCCATTGTAATTAATTCCTGCATTTTTAATTGCAACTACTGCTTTTAATAATTGCTCATTAGAATAATTCTTATTATTAATTTTGCGAACATTTTCATCAAAACTTTCAATACCTAACCAAATTAATTGACACCCCGCCTTTTTCATAACACTAAGTGTATCATAGTCTATTGAATTTACACAAATCTGGCATTGCCATTTGATTCGAATTTTAGTATTTATCATGGCTTTGCATAAATTTTGTGCATATTTTTTATCAAGTATAAAATTTTGATCTAAGAAGAATATTTCTTCAATCCCACGTTCTTGTATTTCTTTTAATTCGGCTATTACCGAATCTATTTTTCTAAAGCGAACACTTTTAGCAAAAAAATTGTAACAGAAAGCGCAATTAAATGGACACCCTCTACTTGCTTGAACAACACTCCAGTGCAATTTTCTTACCGGCATATTATCATAATATCTATAGCCAAAATAACATTCTAAATGAATCAAATTATAATTAGGTACATATTTACACCATTCAACTGGATGTTGTTCATTCAAATCCTCTCTTGTTTTAATTATTTTCTTCTTCTCTTTATAAATAATATTTGGAAGATTTTCAATTGGAACATTTTTATCCATATTTCTAATTACATTAGCTAATTGAATATCAAATTCCCCTTTTAATATATAATCAGGATTACAATCGTTAAAGACGATATCTGGCCTCACAGTGCCCTGCCCACCACATATGATAATCGGTATATTATTAAATTTACCTTTAATAGTTTTTACGTACTTTGTAAAAATAACATAACGATAATCAACAAAATAATTATGTACTTGGTCAATCGTAGAAGAACAAATTACTATTCCTTTTTTATAATTACGTATAATATTAAGTAAATCTTTTAATGGATAATTATAAATTCTATTATCAAGAATATCAACATCTATAGAAAAGTCATTTTTCAAATAAGTTGCACAATTCATTAAAGCTAAAGGTGGTTGAACAAAAGTCGTGCCATTTAAAAATTCTGGTATTAAGAATAAATATTTTCCTTTTTTCTTGAAATCTTTACTAATATCGTTATTTAAACTTGTAATTGCGTCAGTTAAATATTCTGGTGCTTCTTTTGTGATTTCTTCTATCTTCTTTCTACTTATATCAAATTGTTTTTTATTATAAACACGATGTGTATTTTTTATAAAATATAATATAGCAACAAGTTTTCTAGGCTTCATATCGTTAACCAAAAAGACAGCATCAAATATTTCATTCTGCAATGATTTAGTAGTATACTTATAAATTATTGATGATAACTCAATGATTTGTGCTATAAAGTTTGATTGCTTTTTAATACTTATAACAACTTTCTTAACATATTCTCTTTTTTCTACTAAAGTTGCTTGTTTTAAAAAATATGTACGCATAATAAGCAGTAAGTCAATTTGCTCAGATTCACTAAATTTATCAAAATTCTTTATAACTTCATCGTAGATTTCTTTTTGCTCCTTATTATTATATGTATTAATTCTTTTAGCTTTTAATAATAACATTTCCTTATCCACAATACACCTCCTACATTATTTTGCGAAATCAGTTTCACTAATTTTACTTTCAACCAATTTAAACTTTTTATTTTCATACACTATTTTGCAATAATCAATATCAATATATTGTTCACCATCTATTTCTGATTTTAAATTACTCATTGTGGCTCCATGTGTAATTATTGCAACCCTTTCATAAGGACAATTAACTACATATTTTTCTAAGAAATACATTAATCTTTCTCTAACTTGATTAATACTTTCACCATCAGTTACAACTTTATTGTAATCTGTAATAGCTTCTTTGCCTTCATGACTATTTAAAAAATTAGAAAGTGGTTTACCTTGATATTTTCCAACATTCCAAGCTCTTAATTCTTTATGAAAAGACACCGGTATTTTAAAATCTTTATTAGCTAGCTCAACCGTTTTCCTAGTTCTAATAAGATCTGATGAATAAATATATTCAATTTTATTTTTCTCTAATGCTAATGCTATTTTATCAATCTGTTTTAATCCTTTATCAGTAAATTTTAAAGATGTGTCTTCAAATGTTCCTCTAATTTTATTTTCAACATTCCAATTAGTTTCTCCATGTCTAAAAATATAAATTTCCTTTTTATTATTTACTTTATTATTCAAATCTTTTAATTTTTTCATCGGAGAGAGTCTATCCCTTAACCTAAAATCCATATTTTTATTATCGTTAACAAAGTCTTCTATTTTGGCTATTCTTTTATCCGGAAAAAACATATTATAATATGCGACTGCTGTTTGAATATCTTGTTTAGACATTTCAAAATGTCCTAATTTAACTAATTCTAAGAAATCTTTGTACTTATCTCTATCTGGCTCTGCACTTAATTCTTGAGCTAATATCGAAGTATTAGACTTTAAATAATATTTTTTTATTACACTTTTAGGTGATTTTATTAATTTTTGTATACTAGCTGGCATATTTTCTATTAATTTTTCATTTACAAGTCCTTGTTTTACGTAATCTTGTAATATTCTAATATAAGCATAAAGTCTTATCTTTGCATCAGCAAAGAGGATTGAACTTGCATAATCTCTAATCCCATTGGCTTTCATCAGCATAACCGTTTTCGGTGATATTTCTGATACAATTTTTTCTCTATATTTTGAGCCATTGTCAATGCATGATCTTGTTATTAAATTTGCTAATGTATGATTTAATGATGTTTTATAATTATCTTCATAGATATTCAATTGATCGTCCTGAATGCTATTTTGCCATGTACTAATGTTACCATTATATTCTACAAGCCAATCTAAACCAAAATAACCTTTAGAGTTATACGCACGTGACGGAAAATAATTTTGTGATTTATCTAAATCTATATCATATAGTTCCACCATTTTCATAAATGACTTATTATTATGTAGATTTGGTCTGAATGATGGATAGAAAACCCTTGATATTCCAATTACTATTTCAAATCCAGAGTCAAGTATTAATTTTGATTTCCAAGGCATTATCTTAATGATTTTGTCATCATCAGATTTATTAGGCTGAAGTTTTTCAATTTTAAATTTTCTACCCATTGTCTTTAGATTATTTTCTAACGTTGGATCATCTTTAAATGTTTTTATTTGTAATGTAAAGTTTTTATTATCTCTATATTTAGTTTCAAATATATTAATTAAATTTTCTAGTGGATAATGTTTTAATTTAATACTATGGCATTGACTAATGCTTAATCTAATAGAAATACGTGCTTTCTTCTTTCTTTTTTTGATAGCTTGGTTTATTTCATCTAAGTATTTTTCTGCTTTTTCTCTATTATATGCCCATACCCCTCCGGTAACTAAAATTATCCTATCAGCATTTATTTTTTCAATACTTTTTAATAACGCTTCTTTTTCCAAGAAAGGCTCTCCTCCACCAGATATTTGCAAATATCCAACATTTGCTTTATTAGCAAACTCAATAAATTTATTAACACCTTCAGGAGTAAATTGATTCTTAATATTTTTCTTAGTCGCAGAAGATAAAGCTTTAAAGCAACAGAACGGGCAGCCGACATCGCACACTGATGTAAACATAACTAATACCAATGATTTTCCTGTGTATTTTTTCTTATCAATTTTTACTAAACCTTTTTGTTTATTAATTAAATCTATATACATTTCTGGATAATTAAAAACATTTTCTATATTGCAATCAATATTTTTTATTTCTTTTTTTTCAATCACATTTAAACACCTTACTTTCTTATTTTTTAATATATTTCTTTAATTTGGAATATTATTTTTTATTAAATTCCTTTATTTTCCTTTTTGCTAAACTTGTTTGTGCTTTATTAATCCAATCTTCTCTTGGACCATATGATAAATCATCAATTACTATTCTAACTCTATCTTTATTTTGTAAGATATAATCTATTGGGACATATTCATCATTAACAAATACCCCTACCATAGTGTTTCCTATGTCAGTATGAATTTTATATGCGAAATCTATTGGTGTAGAACCTCTAGGAAGTTCTATTATATCTCCCTTAGTCGTATATACATAAACCTTATCAGCAAATAATTCACTTTTTACTTGTTTAACAAATTGTTGATTATCACCAAACATAGAATTGATTTCTGTTAATGACTTAAAAAATTGAAATTTTTGTTTTAAGTCTTCTTGCATTACATCTCTAGCTTTACCTTTTTGTTCATCCCAGTATGCAGTTAAGCCAAATGACGCTACTCTATCCATATCAAATGTTCTAATTTGAGTCTGTACTAGTTTATCATCAGGTCCAAATACTGTTGTATGTAAGCTTCTATACATATTTGTTTTGGGATTACATATATAATCTTTAAATTTATCATTTATTGGATGATACTCACTATGAATCATTCCCAGTGTTCTATAGCAATTTTCAACATTATCAACCATAATTTTTAGTGCTAATAAATCATGAATATCAGATAATTTATGACCTTCACTTAATCTTTTATATATACCATAAATATTCTTAGTTCTTACCTTTATTTCATTAGGTATGTTGTTATCTTTTAATAAATGCTCTATTTTAGATAACATTTCAGTTAAACAATAACTACTAGTTTGTTCTAATTTTATCTTACGTTCTTCTATTTGTCTATACATATCTGGTTTAAGATACTTTAATGATAAATCTTCTAATTCTGATTTAATTCTATATGCTCCAATATAATAAGCTAAAGGTACAAATATTTCCATTGTTTCAATAGAATTTTCCTTTTGTTTAAATTCAGACTTAAATTGTAGTGTTCTCATATTATGAAGTCTATCAGCAAGTTTAATAATTATTATTCTAACATCTTCTGTTATTCCTGTTATTATTTTTCTAGTATTAGCATAATTTTGATCTTGCTTAGATGAGAAATTCATTTTAGATAATTTGGTTACTCCGTCTACTAAATTAGCAATATTTTGATTAAAGTCATGTGATATGTCTTCTTTAGTAGTATTAGTATCTTCTAATGTGTCATGTAATAATCCTGCACATATTGTATCTCTATCCGCATGCATTTCAGCGAGTATATAAGCAACATTTAATGGATGACATATATATGGTTCTCCACTTTGCCTTGTTTGACCTGAGTGCAAATTTGCTGCATATTCATATGCTTTTTTTACAATTTCAATTTCGTTAGGATTATATTCATTTAGCTTATTTAATAAATCTTGTAATGTAATATTATTCACTTAAACACCTCCAATAAAAAAAGCCAGCGCAAAACTTTTACGTTTAACATGCGCCGACAAGACATAATTTTAAATTTAGGCAGAAATTAAAGCATGAGCAAATAGCACTAACAATATTTAGGCTGTTAATGCAATTCTCTTTAAAGAAACATTTAAATATCATATTTGTTAATGTTTTCATGTTAATGTTTTCATGCCACCATCCTCCTAAGTAATTTAAATAGTATTTTACCATATTTTGCCACATAGTCAACCCCCTATTTGAAAAATTTTAAATAAAATTAAAGATTGACATTTACAAACTACTTTCATTTTTATTTAAGGATTTTATTTTAAAATCTAAGTTAAACGTGAATTTCGTTTTTTTATAACTAATATTATAAATAAAACTTTTTAAATTAAACTGTTAAAAAAGAACCTGATTTAATATTTCAGATCCTCTTTAATTAGATTTAATATTTTATTATGTTTTTTAGCAATACAACTTTGAGTACAATTAAGTATCTTTGCTAAATTCTTTTGAGTTATTTTTTTAGTTTTAATACCATATAAACTACATATAATAAAGTTATCATCATTACTTAAATTATTCAAAAATTTTTCTAACTCTTCTTTTGTTTCTTTTCTTATTAACATATCAAGAATCTTTTCTTCTTTTGATGGAATAATATCTAATAAATATAAATCATCTTTTATTTGTAAATCTAATGGTTCTTCATTAAATGATTTCTTTTTAAATATATCTTTATATCTATTATGAATACATCTTGATGCATAAGTAATAAACTTAATATTACAATCATCTTTATAAGTATCATAAGCTAAAGTTAATGCTATTATTCCTTCATGAAAATAGTCTTCTTCAAAATCTTTATTATAATTATATAAAATTCTATAATGAGATAATATTTTATATATTAAGTTTTGGTAACTTAAGATAATTTGTTCTCTCAAATAAATTACCTATCTTAAACTATAAATAACTCCTTACATAATATAATTAATCTAATTTTTAACAATAATAACTTTCCTTTCTTTTAGGGAATAACCCGATACACATCACCTTTTCTTTCTTTTTTTAAAGATTATTTTTAAGCAGGATAAGGGGAATGATAGCACTACTATATATAAATGCTTATATTATATAGCCTTATAATGCTATCAAATCTTATTTTGCACTTGCAAAATTGACATTAAATTATGGAAGAATTCATCCATAACTCTTTTTTTATCCTTTATTTTCCTAGTAAAATTCAATCCATAGAACAATCCAACTTACTACCATACTAGTAAAAACTATGGATGAATAAGGACATATTATATTTTTATGAACACCTCTCTTTCATCAAAGAAAAAAGTGCCAGCACAAAACATATAAAGTCTGTACTAGCACTTTCTATTCTTTATTTAATTTTATTGCTTTTTTATTCATTTGTCAAATTACTTAAATTCACTTAATAAATCTTCCATTTCTTTTTGCTCTTCTTTGGTTGGCGGTACTGATTCACATCTTTTATCATTCCAAAGCATTACTCCATCAGTATCATAAGATATAATTTTATTATATATTTCTTTATTATTATTTATCTTATTATTATATTCCTTCATATAAGGAACATCTTCTTCCTTATTAACTACTGCACCATTACTTATCCCTTTCCATACATTACTTGTTAGAGTAATACTTCTTTGTTTAACTAAATTTTCATTTTTAATATATTTAACATTTATTAATCTTAAATCTTTTAGTTTCTTAATAGTTACAGATATTGCTTTTGGTTTAACTCCAAATAAATTAGCAAAATACCCATTACTAGCAAAACAAGTATTATTATAATTGTTATTTCTACAAAATCCTACTATTCTAATATAAATAAGTTTATCTAAGTAAGATAAATCTTTTCTAGATAAAAATTGCTCTGGCACATAAGCATATACCAAAACATATTTATCTATGATAAACACTTCCTTTAAATGTTTTCATTAAATCATCTCCCTTTTAAATTAAATTATTGCATACAAAAAAGCTCACTTTTAAGTGAGCCATTTAAAATATTACCTCATCAATTATCACATCATTGCCTTCCTTTCTTACTTTTATTTCTTTAACAAATCTTTCTAGAAACATCTTTTTTTCATGATTATCAAGGTGAAGAAAATTGTTATTTAAGTTAACAATAACCTCTTTTATAACTTCTACATTTGTTAAATCTTCTTGATTATTTTCTTTATTAAAACTATTTAATTCATTATTTAAAACTTCTAATTTTTCATTTATTACATTCTTTATTTCGTTAAATGTTTCATAATCTATTTCATCTGTAGTAAATAATTTTAAAGTTTCTTTTTTCTTATTATTCAATTTATCTATTTGTTCTTGTAGTTCTAAAGTATTATTATCTGTATTATCTTTTTCTTTCTTTAAAATACTTTTATCAAATTCTAAATCTTTAATATTATCTAAATAATTTATAAAAGCATTTTCTATTTTTATATGGGAAAATCCAGGTGCATTACAACTATTATTGTTATGTCCATTACACTGATAAGTAATGTATTTTTTACCGCTTTGCAGTTGCTGTCTAGCGTGATACCCTCTCCCACATAAACTACACCTTAATACTCTAAAGTAATAAGTATCATCAGAAGAATATTTTTTATTATGAAATTTTTTTCTTTTCTTCATTAAATTACTAACATTATTAAATAGTTCTGGAGAAATTATTGGTACTATATTTTTACCACTAACTTCAAAACTATTTTTTCTTCCTACACCATATCTTACATTGCCAATATAAAGAGGATTGGTAAGTATTGAATAAATAGTTGACTGATTCCAATGCCCTCCTCTTTTAGTAGGAACATTTAAGTCTTTTAATTTTTTAGCAATTTTAAGCATAGATTCGCCTTCTAAATACCAGTTATATATTTTCTTTACGTATAAGGCTTCACCTTTATTTAGTTTTAATTTACCCTTTCCAACTATATAATCATAACCAAATACTCCATTACAATTAGTATAATTACCTTCTTTAGTTTTTTGTTCATATCCAAATGTTACTCTTTCGGCTAAATTTTCTCTTTCAAATTCTGCAAATATTCCAATAATCTTAACAAACATTCTTCCAACAGCATTAGAAGTATCTATTTTTTCTGTTTGAGAATTAAAAGTACAATTATTTTTATCAAATAGTTCTATTAAATAAATTAGATCCTTAACACTTCTAGTAAGTCTATCTAATTTATAAATTAAAACATTCTTAATTCTACCTTTCTTAACATCTTCAATTAATCTTGATACTTCAGGTCTTTCAGTCAAATTTTTGC
>HF999802.1:2510-26604 GCA_000434175.1 Mycoplasma sp. CAG:611 | reverse complement strand
GGTCTTTCAGTCAAATTTTTGCCACTTATACCATCATCAACATAATAATCTACTATATCCCAGTCGTTACTTTCAGCATATTTAGTTAGCTTATCTTTTTGAGCATGAATACTAAATCCTTCAGTAGCTTGTTCTTCAGTAGATACTCTGCAATAAATTGCCGTCTGCATAAGTTATGCACTACTCCTTCCTAATTAGAAGTAATACCTTTCCTTTCTCTTAAAATTCTTGGAACGCTAGTATTTAAGAAAAATTTCATAATCTCTAAACTAATGTTTTTAGACAAACAAGTCATATATCAGCCTCCTTTTTTCTAACTCATTCATCTAATTATACGATTATGCTATATAAATATTCCAAAATACTATAGTAATATTCACTTACAAAGAGATTTATTTTGTATGTTAGTTTTTAATAAAATCCATATTTAAGAACTAAAAATACTATAGTAATTTCCTACTATAGCATTATTTATATACGGGCTTATTTGTGTTAGCAATCCATGTTTTATTTGATGTATTTTCTCTTACATAACTTTCATATACACTTGAAAACTTATATATTTCAGGATAATTATTAACTAATTCCATAGCAATTTTAACCATATCACTTGCAGTAGAATAATGATTTTCTTCATCAAACCCCGTACAATTTACAAAATGTGTATTTTTAAGTCCTAATTCTTTTGCTTTTAAATTCATCTTTTTTACAAATGCTTCTTCAGTACCACTTACTCTTTCAGCCATAGCTACCATCGCATCATTAGCACTTACCATAATAATACCTTTGATAAGATCATTAACACTTATTTTTTCCCCTGTTTCTAAATAAAGTTGCGTCCCTCCCATACTTTTAGCATAAGAAGACACAGTTATAATTTCATCATATGTAGTTCCACCTTTATTTATAAAATCAAATATAATAATTAACCCCATCATTTTAGTTAAAGATGCCACGCTTGATATTTTATTAGGATTTTGCTTATAAATTATTTCTCCTGTTGTAGCTTCCACTAAAATTGATGAAGTTGCATGTTTTGTTAAATTTACATCACTATTTTCTTCATTATTTTTAGCAAATACACTAATTGGAATTATATTTAGAAAAAGTGATAACAAAATTATAATACTAATTTTTTTCATACATTTACCTTCCTTCTATAGTAAATTTTTATGTAATATTTATAAAATTAGACTATTTTTTTATTTAATAAAATATTATTTAGTGTTATTATAAATATATGGAGGATATTTTTATGAGAAGAAAAAAGAGGAAAAAGAATACAATTTATTTATTTGTTATTATTATACTTGCATGTATTTTAACTTTAATATGTTACGAAGGAAAAATATTTGATAGTAATAAACCAAATGATAATGATACTACAAATAATCCAAAACCTGATAAACCTACTACTAAACCAAGTGAAACAAAAGATCCTTATTTGATGTATAGAAAATGTTTAAACTTTAAATTAGAAAATGGCCCAAGATATATAGCATATAAAGAAAATCATGAATCATATGACTATGAAAAAGTTGTTAATCATGTAAATATTGGACTCGATAAAGAATTTTATTCTTATATAAAAGATGCAGATACTTCTAAAGGAATACTTTTATTAATGAATAAATATTTAAAACTAAGTGAAAATTATGAACCAGATGATTTAGAAGAAATAAGTAGTAAATATTTTATAAATGGTAATACTGCGGTTAGAAAAATGCGTAAAGAAGCTAAAGAAGCATTTGAAATGCTAAGTGAAGCATCAATTGCAAACGGTACTCCTGTATACGGACAATCTGCTTACAGGCCTTATTCAATGCAAGAAAAACTTTATAAAAACGCTGTTAGTAGTATGGGACAAAAACAAGCTGACATAGATACGGCAAGGCCAGGACATTCTGAACATCAAACAGGTCTTACAATTGATGTTAGTTCTACTAAAGGTGGAAATATGTTATATTTTGATCAAACTAAATCATTTACTTGGATGAATGAAAATGCTCATAAATATGGTTTTATTTTAAGATATACTAAAAAACTTGAAGATATAACAGGATTTATGTATGAAAGTTGGCATTATAGATATGTTGGTGTTAAAGTAGCTACAGATATGCACGATAATTACCCTGAACTTTCATATGATGAATATTACTATAAATTTATAGACAATAAATAAAGGATAAATGATATTTCATTTATCCTTATCTATTGCCTGATATTTTTCTTTCTCTTGTAAGTTCATTTAATGCTTGTAATTTAATTACATCTTCTTCATAATCATATTCATATTCATTAGTTTTAGGTCTTCTTGCAATTACTTCATTGTAAAAATTCATATAATATACTAAAGTATTTTTTATAATATTATAATTTTTATAATAATTACTATTTATTTTTTTTATTAAAGCATTAATATCTTCAAAAATTAAATCAATATTACCTATATTATCAAGTTCTTTATTTATTTCTAAATCATATTTCATATTAAATAAAAACTCAATTAAATCTAACCTATAATCTTCTCCAAAAGTCATATCAAATATTTCTTTTGTTAACACAGTAACATTATTATTTCTATAATAAACATGATATTGTGGATCATATTGATTAAATGTTTCTTCAACATAAAAATATCTCGTATTATTTCTACATAAAATAAATTTTCTTGTATTTGTTTTTTGCATATCTACTTCCCCTAACAACAATGTATTATAATAAAAAAAAATACTTTTGTCAAATAGAATTTCACTAGCATACATTATAATAGGAGGAAAATATATGAATAATAACCCATATTTTAATTATTATACTTATCCTAATTTTCAAAATATAAATTTTAGAAGCGTACCATCTTCTTTTATCAACGGATCATTAAGAAACCCTATTATGGGTGGAATTACTAAAAATCCAGGGCTTTTATCAAGAATATTTGCACCAACATCAAGTATTAGTGCTGGTGTAACTGGTGCTACTAAAACATTTTCATTTTCAAATCTTTTAAATGGAGCATCTAAAACTTTAAATGTAATTAATCAAGCAATACCTGTTGTTACCCAAGTAAAACCTATTATTAATAATGCTAAAACAATGTTTCGTGTTGCTAAAGCAATGAATTCTAGTGATAGTATTAAAACAAATGATAATACAACTACTAAAAAAGAAGTTGTTAAAGAAGAAAATATTTCTACTAACAATAATGGTCCTACTTTTTTTGATTAAAAAGATTAAAGAAACTGTTTTATTTCTTTAATCTTTTTATTTATATCCTCTTTTAATTGTTTATTTACAGGTATATTATTATAAAGTTCAAGTAATTTTAAATATCTTTCATTAAAATATGCTTTAGTTACAGAATCTTTTCTTTTACTTATAATTGGACCATATTCTAATTCTAAATTATTTAATGTTTCTTTACCATTTTCATAAACAATTATTTCATAATATTTACCTTTATCAAAAACCACTACTTCATCTATTATTTTAAATCCTTTTTTATTCATATTTTCTCTTAATTCAAAATTAGATGTATGAGATGATATGATTATTTTTTTTATATTTTTTAATTTTTCTAAATCTTTATTTATTATATTATTAATTGTAGAAGACCCCATACCTGCTAATACAACTATATCAACTTCATCATTAATTTTAGAAATACCATCTGCTTTTACAAGTGTTATCTTATCTTCTAAGTTATATTTTCTTATGTTTTCTTGTGCTTTTTTTAAAGGATTCTCATTAATATCACTTGCAATTAATTTAACATTTTTTCTATTTAATGCTAAATAAATATCAAGAAGAGCATGATCACATCCAACATCTAAAATATAAGAATCACTTGGTATAAAATCAGTGATTCTTTTTAATCTATTATCGATATTCATTAATCAGTTAAAAAATCCTTTAATTTTTTACTTCTTGATGGATGTCTCATCTTTCTTAAAGCTTTAGCTTCAATTTGTCTTATTCTTTCCCTTGTAACACCAAATATTTGTCCTACTTCTTCAAGTGTTCTACATTGTCCGTCCTCTAAACCGAATCTTAATTTTAAAACTTTTTCTTCTCTTTCAGTTAAAGTTAATAAAACATTATCAAGTTCTTCTTTTAAAAGTTCACTTGTTGTATATTCTTCTGGCGACATTGTTCTTTCATCAGGAACAAAATCTCCAAGATGTGAATCATCTTCCTCTCCAATTGGTGTTTCAAGTGAAACTGGTTCTTGCGATATTTTCATAACTTCACGAACTTTTTCTTCACTTAAATTCATTTTTTTTGCTAATTCTTGTTCTGTTGGTTCTCTATTTAATTCTTGGGTCAATTGTCTTTGAATTCTTGCAAGTTTATTAATTGTTTCAACCATATGAACTGGTACCCTTATAGTACGAGCTTGATCTGCTATAGCACGAGTAATAGCTTGTCTTATCCACCATGTTGCATATGTAGAAAACTTATATCCTTTTCCTGGATCAAATTTTTCTACAGCTTTCATTAATCCTATATTTCCTTCTTGAATTAAATCTAAAAATGCCATACCACGACCAACATATCTTTTAGCAATAGATACAACAAGTCTTAAATTACTTTCAGCAAGTATTCTTTTTGCATCTTCATTACCTTCTTGAGCTTGCAATGCATATTCATATTCTTCATCTGCTGTTAAAAGATTTATTCTTCCTATTTCTTTTAAATACATTCTAACAGGGTCATTAATTTTTATATCCTTATTTGATACAACTGAATCAAGAAAATCACTTCCACTATCTTCTTCTTCATCTTCTTCTTCGTTTATATTTTCTACATCTGCTCCGACTACTTCAATACCATTTTGAACAAACATATTATATAAATCATCAAGTAAATCACTATCTGGTTCAATGCCTTTTAATTTCTCTGCAATTTCTTCAAAAGTAACCTTTTTATTTTTTAAACCTATTTCTAATAATTCTTGTTTTCTTTCTTCAAATGTTTTAATTTCATTAATCATATAATATTTCAGCTCCCCATCTTAACTAATCTAATCTTATCTGCAATTAAAGCTTTCTTTTCTTGATCGACTTCTTTTTTCATTAATTCTTTTAACCTTTTTATTTCTTGGTTCTTTTTATATTCTTCGATCACTTTAAGATAATCATCAAAATTTGCCATAGAAACGACTTCATTATCATATTTTAATACTTCCTTTAAATATAAAGCTAACTCTTCTTTATCACTTACTTGTGTTATAAAATCTGCCAAAACAAAATCTTTTTCATGTTTAGAATAATAAATAATTTCATTAGCTAAATACCTAGCAGTTTCATATGGTAAATAATTTAATCTTTTTTCATAAGTTTTAATTGCATTATAATTATTTAGCATTTCATTTAATATTGCATAAGTTGCTTTTTGATATTTATCAAGTTTAATTAACTTAACATCATCTGGTTTTTTTAACGTTTCAATTTTACCACTTTTCTGCATATTTTGCAACTTATTTCTTAAAAATTCTATATCAAGATTAAATTCTTTCTCTAGCTTTTTTAAAATAAGTTCTTTTTTTATATCATCATCTATATTAGATAATTCTTGTAAAACTTCATTAACATAGGAAGACTGTTCGTCAATTTTAGTTAAATCTTTTCCTTCCTTTAAATAATTTATTTTAAATTCACTATATTCAATAGGATTATTTAAAAGATTTATAAACCTTTCTTTACCATATTTTAAGATATATTCATCTGGGTCTAATTCTTCAGGCAAAGCAACAACATTAACCCTTAAATTTTCTTCTTCTAAGATATGTCCAACATTAACAATAGCTTTTTTACCAGGATTATCACCATCAAGCATTAATATTATATTAGTAGAAGTTCTTTTAATCAAAGTAGTTTGTTCTTTCGTAAGACTTGTTCCCATAAGAGCTACAACATTTTTAACTCCAATTGAATAAAGTCTAATAACATCCATAAAACCTTCCACGACAATTAAAGACTTTTCCTTTCTTGCTTCATCTTTAGCTAAATGATAATTATATAAATTTTCTCCTTTTTTAAATATTAAAGTTTCTCTTGTATTAATATACTTACTATCACTTTTCATATTATATATTCTTCCAGAAAACCCTATCGTATTCCCATTTGTATTAAATAAAGGAAACATAATACGATTAATATATAAATCTTTATCCATATTAGATAATCCAATTAAAGAAATATCTTTAATACTATAGTTTTTCTTAACTAAAAGATTTACCAAACCATCTTGTTCTTTTAAAGATAAACCTATTTTAAAATGTTTTATAAGTTCATCATCAATACCCCTATTATGTAAATATGACTTAGCTTCAAGCCCTAAAGATGTATTTAAATTATTTTGATAATACTTTTCTGCAATATTATATATTTCATAAAATTTATCATTTTTATTATTTGTTTTAACTAAATTATTAGATACATTTATACCACTTCTTTTAGCAAGTAAATATAAAGCACTTTTAAAATCTATTTTTTCATAATCCATTACAAAATTAAAAACATTACCACTTGCCCCACATGAAAAACATTTATAAATTTGTTTATCTTCACTAACACTCATACTTGGATTATTATCATCATGAAAAGGACACACGCCAAAATAATTTTTACCTTTTTTTACTAAAGGAAGATAACTAGATATAACATCTACAATATTAGAAGCACTTCTTACTTCTTTTATTAAATCATTATCATTCATAAGAATCCTCCTTTTTCATATCATGCCATTATTATAACACTAAAGATCTTTAATGTAAATTATAAGTCTTATTATTAATACCATATTTTTTTCTTTTTTTCAAGTAAAAATACACCAAGTTTAACCTTAGTGTATTTATTAAATATTATAATCCAAATGTATATGGATTAGTACTTGTTCCATCTCCTCCGGTTATTTTAATATTTGATTTTAGATAAACAACTGGACGCGTAGCATACTGGTAATTGTAAGCTATCCCACCATCTGTTATATATCCTACATTATGCAAATAAAAAACACCATAGGCATAATCAGGATCTTGATTTAGTAGCCATTCATTTATTTTTATATTATATAGCCAATTTGTTGAATTACATTGCCTTATATCATCAGTATTATTTCCATATATATATAAATTTTTTCCTTCACAATTACTACTTGCATACCCATAATCACTTACATACATAAGGCCTATTTTACCTATCCAACTATTTGGATTTGTTCCATAATAAAACTCATTACTTTTTGTATTTTTTATTTTTCTTTCATAACTATACATAGCTACGGGAGTTGTTGTTGAAGTACCACCATTAAATCCTCCAAGATAATATTTTGCATTAGATATCATACTTTGTGCTTCACTTGTTAAACTATTTAAATATGTTTCGTTTAATTCTTTTTTAATGTTGAACCTACCCAGTTATTTGAATATGCTGAAGTCCAATTTTTATTTTCAATATCTTTTAACATATCTTTTAAATACATATTTATATTTAATAAAATATTATCTAATTTATCATTTAATATAGTTTTATAACTATTAATTAATTCTAATTTTAAACTATTTAAAATGGATACAAGTATTTTATATGTAGTAACATTATTCTTTAAATTATACATAATAGATAACTTGTAAATAAATAATTCAATATTTTTATCTATTTTATTTATTTCAAATGCATTTATTTTTTTTATATCATTTATTTTAGATTTATATTTACTTATTGAAAAATTATATTCTTTCATACTAAGAAGTGAATTAGAAAGTAATTTATCTAGTTCATCACTTAAATAAGCAATACTTTCATCTGTTTTATCTTCTACTATTGTAATGATATTTTTAATATTTAAGCAAAGATTATTTACTTCTATTTCATAATTATTATTAGAAAATAAATTATTAAATTCAATGTCTTCACATAATCTATTTTTAAATCTTGTTATTATAATGGAAATTTGTTTATTATATAAATCTTTATTAGACATATTATTACTATTCATAAACTCATCTCCTTTATATTCACTTATATTTTACTATAAAATCATGTTGTTTTACATATTTTACTTATATATTTACATATATGTTTACATAAATTCAATATAGACAAATGGAAAGTTTTATCGTATACTATTGTTAGAATAAAGGGTGATTATCATGGATAAAGGTTTTGATGACTTAAATTCTTTTTTAAAAAATAGTTATGAAAAAAATAAACTTAAAATAAAAAAGAAAAATAAATATGTCGTTATTTTAATAAACATAATTACAATTGTAACTTTAATTGGTGCTGGTATTGGCATAAAAAGTATAAATGATTATAAAGAAGAAATTAAAAAAGCAAAAGAATATGAAGAAAATATTGTAAATAATAAACCTACTTTAATTGAAAAAGAAGAAATTAAAAAAGATTTATATGACTTTACAGAGCTATTAAATACTAATTCCGATACAGTTGGGTGGTTAATGGTAAAAAATACTAAAGTTGACTTACCTATTGTTAAAACAACAGATAATAAGTTTTATTTAAATCATAATTTTGAAAAGAGATATAGTACATTTGGTTGGGTATATGTTGATTATAGAAATAACTTAGATAATTTAAGCAAAAATATAATTATATATGGTCATACTTATAAAAATGATTTAATGTTTAGTAGTCTAAAAAACACTTTAGAAAAATCATGGTATGAAAATGAGAATAACTTAATTATTGAACTTAAAACTCCTAAAGATAATTATAAATATAAAATATTTTCTATTTATACAACAAAGAAAACTGATTCTTATTTAAAAACATCATTTACTAATCAAGAGTTTAGTAATTATATCAGTGATTCTTTAAGCAAAAGTATCAAAAACTTTAATACAGAAGTTAATGTTGATGATAAAATAATAACTCTTTCAACATGTTACTTAAATAGTAATAATAGACTTGTTATTCAAGCAAAATTAGAAAATTAAAACAGTAATTAAATACTGTTTTTTCTTATTAAATCAATTCTTTTTAAAGAATATACTAGATCGTCATAATTTGTATTTACCTCATCTAATTCTATTCTTATTTTTCTTAAGAAATTAAAATAGTTTGCAAAATCTTTTATAAATATTTTATAGTTTTCTAAAACTATTTTTTCTAAAGTTATGTCTTTTTTATCTCTTAGTAATAACCAATTATCATCTAAATCAATTAATTTTGGATTATTATTTTTATCAATTAGTACATTTGAATATATATCTGTTGGATAAATATATTCATTAAATAATTCATAAATATTATCTAATAACTTTACGAAAACATTATAAAATTCATTAGGATTACTTTTTAAAAATGTATCTATATCGCATGAATTTTTTATATAATGAAGAATAGTACCCACTAATAAGTCATTATATTTTACTATACCTAAGGGGAAGTTTGTGTTTTTTATATTTTTACTTCTTTTTTCTAACTCAATAAATTTTTCTTTTTGTAAATTTAAACTTTCCAAATATCTTTTTATATAATCTGGGATATCTTCTTCTTTTTCAAGGCCTAAAAGGCATGTATATTTTCTACTTATTTTTAATAATTCATTAGGATTATGAACTAGGACAATACCTGATGAAGTTTTTTTAGTTGTTAATCTTGGATATAAATTTATTGTTTTTTTATCAATAATTAATTCTTTCATCAAATCCACTTCCCTTTTAATGGTTTTTATTATAACAAATAAGGTATATAAAAGCAAGGAAAATCCTTGCTTATTTTATAAAATACTTATAGTTTAAATTGTGAATTATAAAGTTCTGCATAAAAACCATTTTGTTTTAAAAGTTCATCATGATTACCTTTCTCAAGTATCTTGCCATCTTTCATTACAATGATAAGATCTGCATTTTTAATTGTAGATAATCTATGTGCAATGATAAACGAAGTCTTACCTTTTGTTAAAATATCCATTGCTTTGCTAATTAATTCTTCTGTTCTTGTATCAACATTAGATGTTGCTTCATCTAAAATTAAGAAAGGTGTTTCTTTAATTAATGCTCTTGCAATAGTTAAAAGTTGTCTTTGACCTGCACTAACACTTGCTTCATCATTTAAATGACTATCATATCCTTCAGGAAGAGTTTTAATGAAGTGATCTATTCCAACAGTTTTACAAGCTTTTTTAACATCATCTAGACTAACATTTTCTCTATTATAAATGATATTTTCTTTTATGGTACCATCAAATAACCAAGTATCTTGAAGAACCATTGTAAATAAATCATGGACATTTTCCCTTTTTAAATCTTTTATCGAAATATCATCTATTTTAATATCACCAGAATTTATGTCATAAAATTTCATAAGTAAATTAACCATTGTTGTTTTGCCACTTCCTGTTGGCCCTACTAAAGCTACTTTTTGTCCAGGTTTTATTTGAGCTGAGAAGTCTTTTATTGTAGCATCACTATTACCATCATATGTAAAACATACATCTTTAAACTCTAATTTCCCTAATACATTTTCAGGTAAAAGTACTTTTTTAGTTTTTTCCTCTTCCATTTCTTCTTCATCAAGAAGCTCAAATACTCTTTCACTAGCTGCAGCAGTTTGTTGGAAAGAAGACATTGTTTGTGCTATTTGACTAAGTGGAGATGTAAATAATCTAACATATGAAATAAATGCTATGATTACACCAAAACTTATTTTGTTATTAATTACAAGTAGTGCAGCAGTTTGTTGGAAAGAAGACATTGTTTGTGCTATTTGACTAAGAGGAGATGTAAATAATCTAACATATGAAATAAATGCTACGATTACACCAAAACTTATTTTGTTATTAATTACAAGTAACGCACCGACAATACAAACACATACATAACCAAAGTTACCTACAAACATCATCATTGGAGGCATAAGTCCTGATAAAAAACCACTTTTTCTTGTAGAGTCAAATAATTTATCGTTTATTTTATTAAAATTAGCTCTTGTTTCTTCTTTAGCGTTATATTTTTTTACAACAGCAATATTAGAATAAATTTCTTCAATATTAGCATTTAAATTACCAAGTTCTTTTTGCCTTTCATTAAAATATTTTTGACTTTTAGATAAAACAATAAACATAAATATAAAACCAAATAAACTAGATATAATCGCTGTTATTGCCATTAAAGAGTTTGTTACAAACATCATTATAATTGTACCAATAAATAATGTTAAAGCACTTACAAAACTTGCTAAAGAATTATTTAATGTTTGTGAAACAGTATCAACATCATTTGTAACCCTTGATAAAACATCTCCAATTTTATTTTTATCAAAATATTTTAGCGGAAGTTTATTAATTTTTATAGATATTTTTTCTCTTAGACTTTTAGCAAACTTATTAGCTACAACAGTCATACTAATAGATTCAATATATGTAAATAAAGCACTTAAAATATATAATACTGCTAGAAAAATACTTATATCTTTAATCTTATTTAAATTCATCTTAGGTTTAACAAGTTCTTTTATTGTTTCAGGCATCAAATCAAGTTTTTTGTATAAATCACTTATATCATCTTGTTTTATATCTTTAGCTATATTTAAATATTCTAATTGATCATTTATAGATATTTTTATATTATCTATTTCTATTTCTTTTAGATCATTATTTGTATAATTAAAATATATTTGTTCATTCAAAGTTTTAAAATTATCTTTATTAATTATTAATCCATTTGTTATTTCATCAGTTAGTTTTGATAATTTATTAGGAGTTATAATTGATAAGATAGATCCTACTACTGCGAGTAATAAAGAAATAATAATTAATATTTTATATTTATTAAGTTCTTTTACCAAACGAGAAAGAGATTTTTTTAAATTTTTAGGTTTTAAATTTTTATTATTTTCATTATGCATTTAACTCATCCTCCTTTAATTGTGAAAGGGCTATTTCCTTATAAACATCACATGTTTTTAATAGTTCTTTATGTGTACCTATTCCAACACAATTACCATTATCTAACACTATTATTTTATCAACATTAATTATTGTGCCTATTCTTTGTGCTACGATTAATATTGTTGCAGATTTAGTATATTTTTTAAGTTCTTTTCTTAATGTATAATCTGTTTTATAATCAAGAGCACTAAATGAATCATCAAATATATATATTTCAGGATTTCTTGCAATAGCTCTTGCTATAGCTATTCTTTGTTTTTGTCCTCCGGAAAGATTAGTTCCAGATCTAGCTACTAAAGAATTATATTTATTATCTAATTTTTCAATAAATTCACTTGCTTGAGCTACATTTGCTGATTCTTTTATCTTTTTTAAAGACACTTTTTTACCATTTACTTTTCCAAACCCTATATTAGAATTAATTGTACCTGAAAAAATAACTGCTTTTTGAGGAATATAACCTATTTTATCATTTAATACTTCTTCTTTATAATCTTTAACATTAATATTATCTACTAAAATTTCACCATCTGTTACATCATAAAATCTTGGAATAAGATTAATTAAAGTTGATTTACCACTTCCTGTTGACCCAATAAAAGCAACTGTTTCACCTTTTTTAATATCAAATGAAATATCTTTTAATACATATTCTTCGGCTTTTGGATATTTAAATGAAACGTTTTTAAAAGTTATTGTTCCTGTTTCTTTAGATGAAGTTATATTACCCTCTTTTAATTTAACTTTTTTATCTAATACTTCATTTATTCTTTTAGCAGATACTTGTGCTCGAGGAAGCATCATAAAAATCATAGCAAGCATTAAAAATGACATTATTACTTGCATAGCATAACTTGAAAAAACAATCATATCTCCAAATAATCCTATTTTTGAAGAAAATGAAGCATCATTTATTAAATATGCCCCAACATAATAAATAGAAAGAGTTAAAAAGTACATAACTAAATACATCATTGGGGACATAATTGCAAAAGTTTTTTGATTAAACATTTGTTGTTTTGTAAGAGAAGTATTTACTTCGTTAAATTTATTTTCTTGATAATTTTCAGCATTAAAAGCCCTTACTACTCTTATACCAGTTAAATTTTCACGTGTTACATTATTTAATTTATCAATAAGCTTTTGAACGATTTTAAACTTAGGAACAACAATTAAACTTATAATAATAAGTGTAACAAGAAGAATAGCTAAAGAAACTGCTGTTATAATACTCCAGGACATATTTTTATTTAAAATTTTTGTTACAGCCCAAACTGCCGTAATTGGTGCTTTAATTAAAAGTTGTAATCCCATCCCAAGCAACATTTCTATTTGAGATACATCATTTGTAGTTCTTGTAATTAAACTACTTGGACTAAATTCTTTAATTTCTTCCATGTCTAAATCTTCAACTGTATTGAATAATTTACTTCTAATATTCATAGAAAATTTACTTGCTATATAAGATATTAAAAATCCTACAACTATAGAACAAATTAAACTTCCTAAAGCACAAAGTAACATATAACCACCATTAGTTACAATATCTTTCATCTTACTTCCTTCAGTTTGAACTAGCTTTGTTATCGTAGCCATATAATCAGGCATTTTTAATTCTAAATCAACAGATATAAAAATAAATACACATGATATTAATATTAAAAGCATTTCTTTTTTTCTTAGATTCTTAAGTAATTTTATCATATAACTCCTCCCATTATTAACAATACGACATTACATTTTACTCTAAAAATATTAAAATGTCTACATATTTCACTTATATTTTACAAAAAAGGTAAAAATATTATTCACTCTTTATTCTTAATATCATATAATAAATTAGATGTCAATAGTAAATGATATTGATATTGAATTTATCATTTTTATTAAACAAAAAGAACTCTTTTATATATGAGTTCTTTTTGTATTTTATATATTTAAATTATTCATTTGTTATTACATAGCGTACAGTATAATATACATTACTTCCATAATATGTGAAATAATAAAATACTCCAGCAGATAATTTACTATTATATTCTCCACCACGAACATACCACGATTTACTTGTATCAAGAACATCATTACCATCATAATACCATCCTTTTGTTGCATATAATGCATGACCTTGATATTCGGTTGTTGTATAATTATTATAATATTTTTTATCTGGTAAATCGTTAAATCCTGAGGCACTTTTTGAATTGTTATAAACACCCATAACATATTCACCACGACCACCACTCATGTCATATATACCATATATATTATTAGTTGTTGAAGCAGCTTTTCCTAGTGTTGTATTATATGCTCCGTTTGTTGCAGAACTAGAACTTCCTGCAGGAGCTCCATACCCTGTTTTATATGAACTATTATTGTTTATCCCTATATCAATACATGTCGTACTATCAGCACATCTTCCATATATACTTTGTCACCACGAAAGAACCATGAGCTACCCGTAAAAACGAAGCCAGCGAAATCACTATACCAACCTGCTGTTTCTGTTAATGCATGACCTGTATATGATGATCCTGTATATAAATTATAATATTTACTATCTGGAAATGCTATTCCTGTATATGTTGTTCCATCATTTAACATTCCTGTAAATCCTGAATTATATGATGAATTATATCCTGATCTTGGTTTGCCATTTGTATCTGCTAATACTCCCATGACATATTCTACTGCTCCTCCATTCATATCATATATTCCATATATTGTTCCTGTCGTTGAAGCATTTTTTCCAAGTGTTGTATTATATGCTCCATTTGCTACAGAACTAGAACTTCCTGCTGGTGCTCCATATCCTGTTAGATAACCACTATTATTATTTATTCCTACTTCACTACATGTTGTACTATTTGTACATCTTCCATATATACTTTGGGTTAAATATGCTACTGCTCCCCATTCATTATTTTTACTCATATGAGTATCTACTTCACTACTTACAAACCCAAAACTATTATTAGGTTGTTCCATACTTCTTCCTGCATAAAAGTAACTACTTACATTATTTACCGTTACACTTACTAAGTTTGGTTTTATTAGTATATTATTAGCATTACTACATGTTGTAGTTGTGCAACCTAATTTACCATCAGTTGTACTTGTTTCAAACTTACCATACCAAAAACCACTTAGCTCTTTATCCCCAAAGGTAAATGCATCTATTGCTGTTTCATTTTCTTTTACAAATGTTACATCTATTGCGTTAGGCAATGCCACTGTTCCACCATTATAATTACTTGGTGTTACTGCATTAAATCTTGGTATCCATACCCACATTGTTGTTATATCATCCATTGGTATAACAGTTCCTGGATTTTCATTTTTATATGTTTCTAATCTATCAGTTGTTATAGTAACTGCATTCGCCCAAATCTGATTATCATAATTGTACCATCTATTTTCCATAGTTTTATTATTTATATCTGCTTTTTTCCATGAGCTTGATGTTTCATCATAATATACTGGTATCATATTTGATGCTAAAACAGGTTTATTTGCATTACTATTATCTTCGTTCTTATCAAGTGTAAATTTATATGGGTTAGAGCTTGTGCCATCTCCACTTGATATTTGGACATTATACTTTAGATATAATGTTGGACGAACAGCATAATTATTATTACTGGCACTATTAAAGCCAACAAGTCCATCAGCATCAATATTGAAAACATCGCCACTATAATTGCTACGTTGAGGAAGTAACCATTCATTTTTTTTGATATTATATAGCCAATTATTACTTGTACATGTTTCATCATTATAACTTGATAAATTAGATGTGCAAGTATCACTTGCTGCATAGCCATAGTCACTGGCATACATTAGTCCTAGTTTTCCTACCAAATTATTAGGGTTTGTTCCATAATAAAATTCATTACTTGTTGTGTTTTTTATTTTTCTTTCATATTGATACATTACATCTTTTTGAATTTGTAATGGACGATTATAACCACCTAAATAATATTTTGTATTCCCTATCATGCTTTTTGATGTACTATCTAAACTATTTAAATATGTTGTATTAAGTTCTGTATTTAATGTTGCTGGTCTAGCCCAGTTATTTGATTGACTTGTATCCCACTTTTTATTTCCTATACTTTGATCTTTTACATTATTATATCTTAAACTTGTTACATTTGGTTTTATTATTATTCCATTGGCATTACTACATCTTTCATTACTACATCCTAAATTATTGTTAGTTGTACTTGATGTTAAAGTACTATGGCTTGTTTCAAACTTAGCATACCAAAATCCACTTAATTCTTTATTTCCAAAGGTAAAAGCATCTATTGCTGTTTCATTTGATTTTACAAATGTTACATCTATTGCCCCAGGACTTGTTTTTGTTCCTCCATTATAATTACTTGGAGTTGAGGATGTGTTATTGTATATAATCCACTGTTATCTTTATTATCTGTTAACGCTATTAAAGTATCTATCTTATTATTTTTATTCTATTTTCTATCTTACCTGTTCCATCATCTGTTGGAAAAACACCAAGTATTCTCCATACTTCATTATTAAATGTTACATAGTTTTTGGAATTAGCTCCACGATATCTATATTCTGTTATGTCTTTATCATTTCCTATTTGAAGTATATTATCAGCAGGATGTGTTATGGTGTAAAGTCCACTGTTCTTGCGGCATTAAACCTTGGTATCCATACCCACATTGTTGTTATATCATTCATACTTATTGCTGTACCTATACTTGCATTTAAATATTTACTTCTACTTGAACTTGTTACAGTTACCGCATTAGCCCACATCCCATTATTATAATTATACCATTTATAAGTATTATTAGGATTAGCTAAATCCGCTTTTTTCCATGTTTCTGTTGTTTCATCATAATAAACTGGGATCATATTTGATGCTAAAACTGGTGCGTTTGGTTTTTTTTCTATTTTCCCTACAGTAGCTTCAATTACATTATTACTTGTTTTTGTAAAACTAAATAAGGCATAACTTGTATATCCTATACTAATTAAAATTATAAAAATAACTGCAAATAGAAAATAACTATTTATTATTTTTATATCTGTTTTTAAAAAACTTATTATTTTTTTCACTATAACCACAACCTTATTTTATTAACTATTAACTTTATAAATTAATTATATAAAACACCCCCCCCAGGTTGTCAATATTTTTTATAAATTTTAACAAACTTTTCATAAACTTTTTATAAATAATTTACTTCATAAAAAAGAATATCTTTTTGATTATTTTCTTTTTCCATGTATATCATAAAGATTAAAATAAGCATTAGAACACTTTTTAGATATTCTATAATTTACATTAGATTTAAAACTTCCGCTTAAAATATCTTGAACATCAGGAGAAGATACTGTAATACTCATAACAGGCTTATTACTTGGAGCATAACCAATAAAATTGTTACTCATTGTAGGATGATCATAAATACCATCATTATTATCATCAACAAAGCTTTCACTTGTTCCTGTTTTACCTGCTGGTCTTGGACTATTTCCCATAAAATCATATCCTGTACCAGACGGTGTCATAACAAGTTTAAATCCTTCTTGAATTCTTTTTATATATTCTTCTTTTGTATCAACTTTATTTAAAATAACAGAGTTTTCTTCAAGAAGTATATTATCTTCAGTTAAAATTCCTTTTAAAAATCTTGTTTTTACTCTTGTACCATTATTAGCTATTGTGGAAATATATTGGGATAATTGAAGTGGTGTATAAGTATCATATTGTCCTATGGCATAGTTAAGTAATAAATCACTAGCATAACTACCACCTTTATAACCATCTTCTTCAATAGGAAAATCAATTCCTGTTTTAACTCCTAACCCATATTGATAAAAAGTTTTTCTATAAATATCAAAAGCTTTTAAATCAAGATCTAAATATGAATTATACTTATATTTAAATTTACCTACCATCATAGCTATTTTAAACTGATATATATTACTTGAATACTTTAAAGCTTCAAGATCATTTATCATTCCAAGATTAGTCCAAGAACATTTTCTTGGCATATTTAAGAATTTTATACAACTATCTTCCATAATAGTCCCAAATTTTATAACTTTTGTATTATATCCAACAGTATGGCTTGCACCTTTTACAACACTTCCTGGAGTTACCGTAGAAGTTATATTACCAATACTGTAATCATATATTTCATATTTTCCTAAACTATTTTTTAATACCTGTTTTCCTGCTAAAGTAAGTATTTCTCCTGTTGAAGGTTCTTGTATTACAACAAAACTTCTGTTATAAAACTTTGTATTAGCTTCTTTTTTAGTGTTTAATACTTCATATTTTAATATTTCTTCTACTTTAAGTTGTAAGTCTATATCAATAGATAAAACTATATCTTTACCTTTTTTACCTTCTTTTATAAGTTTAAAACTCCCATCATCAAGTATTTGATAAGTAGATTTTTCTCCTTTTAAAATATCTTCATAATATTCTTCTAAACCACTTATACCTACTCTATCATTTAATAAATAACCTTTATTTAAATAATAAGCTTTCTTTTCATAAGGTATCCCTGTTTCTTCTGTTGAAACACTTCCTAAAATATTTCTTAATGTATCACCATATAAATAAACTCTTTCCCAATCAAGTTTAGTATTAAATCCTTTTAAATTTTCTATATTTTCATTAATATAAGCATATTCTTCTTCTGTTACATCTTTTATCTTTATTGTTTTTTCATCCGTTTTATAACCTTTATTCATCAAATAATATAAATAAGCACATTTTTTATCATCTTCATTAAAAACACTTAAATCATCTTTAGTAATTCTATCAATTTTATATTCATATAATTCATTATAAGTAATTTTTCTATTATTATATAAATTATATTCATTTTCTGTTATTAATTTATTACCTTTTTCAGGATATAAACTTAAATAAAATTCCTTTAAATTTCTTATATTTAATTTATCATAGTCTAAATCAAGATGTTTACTAACTTCATAAGCAAGTTTTATTTCATCACTTTCATTTATATTTTTATTTTTTAAATAATATATTTTTTTAACACTAATATTATCCACTAAAAGTTTATTATTTCGATCATAAATTCTTCCTCTTGGGGATGTATCTTTATATACTATATTATTTGTTTCCTTATTTAAAATCATTTTATAGTAATGATTCATATTTATTGTTAAAAAACAAAGTCTACTTATAATAATAACAAAAAGAAAGAATAATATTATTATTAAAAAATTCATTCTTTTATTAGGATTATATTTAAAATAATTGTTTCTTCTTTTATTTTTCTTTGTTTTCATATTATTATTTTAAACAAATTTTAAAAAAACTTACATATAATTATATTGGTGATATATATTAAAGAAATATTAATAGAAAATTATATAAATTCTTTAAAAATTGATGATTTAAAAAACTATGCAAAGAATAATAATATTTATTTAAACGAAAAAGATGCGATAGTTATTTTAGATATGGCTAAGAAATATTGGAAAATTGTATATAAAGGTAATCCAAATGAAGTATTTAAACTATTAAAAGAAAAAATAGATATAAAAACATATGAAAAAGTAATTGAACTTTATAATTTATATAAAAAGGAAATGAACTAATCTTCATTTCCTTTTATTAATGTTTACATAAAATATTTTTTTATTCATCTTTTTTTAAATTAGGATTAAATTTTTTATTTTTAATCATTTCTATTTCTTCTTTATATGGAGGAAGATCATTTATATATGGTGTTTCAAGTATTTTAGGGATTTGTTCTAATCTTTTATTGTAAATGATATTTATAAGATTATCAAAACCAATAGTTCCATATCCAATATTTTCATGTCTATCTTTATGACTTCCACGAATATTTTTACTATCATTTATATGAATACATAATACTTTATCTAAAAGATTATAACTTTCTAAAATATCAAGTATTTCATCAAATTTACTAACATCATATCCTGCATCAGACAAATGACAAGTATCAAGACATATTCCTATTTTATCTTTATAAATAACACCCTCAATTATTTGTTTAATTTCTTCAAGTGCTTTACCAACTTCTGTTCCTTTTCCTGCCATTGTTTCTAAAAGAATTATTGTATCACTTTCTTTTAATACTTCATTTAATGCATTAATTATATTATTAATACCAACATCATTGCCACATCCAACATGACTTCCAGGATGAAGAACTAATTTTTTTACAAAAAGATCAGCACATCTATTACATTCTTGTTTTAAAAAATTAATTGAAAAATTATATTTATCTAAATCTTTATTATTAGCTAAATTTATAATATATGGAGCATGAACAACAACATTATCTAAAGAAATATTATTTTCTTTCATTTTTTCTAACGCTTTAAAAGTTAAATCATCATTTAAAGGCATACGAACTGTATTTTGTGGTGCTCCTGTATAAAACATAAAAGCATTACCATTATAACTAAGTGTTTCATCTAGCGCTCCTAAAAGCTGAGTATCTTTTTTAAACCCAACATGACTTCCTATTATTAACATAAATTACCACCTCATAGTTTTAATTATAACAAAAAAAATATGGCTTTGCCATATTTAATTTTTAAATTAATCCTATTCTGGAATAGTTGGACAAACAAGTACACCAGAAGATACATGAACATTAGCATAAGTATTATCAGCAGATAGTGTTGATTCATCAATAAGATTTAAAGCAGTAATTTTTCCATCACTAGCATTTGTAGTAGCAGCTGCAACAGCATTACCAGCAGTATCTACTAAACAAATTGAGAAAGTTGTTGTAGTTTGTCTTGTAGCAGCATCATATGTACTTTCAGCTTTTACATAAGAACCAGTTGAACCAGTAACTAGTTTTTCACCATATGGACTGTTGTTTAATTTTTTATCTAATAAATCATTTAAATAAATTCTTCCATCAGAATTTCTTTCAGTAGCATCATGATCTGTTTCATCTAAAGTATAGTATTTAACTCCTGTATAGCCTTTATTTACATAATCATTTTTTGCTGCATCAATTGCTCTTAAAGCATTAGTTGCATATGTTTCCCTTCTTGCTGTTCCTAAATATTTTACTACTGCAGGAACTGATACAGTAACAAGTATAGCTAATATAACTACAACTGCTAATAATTCGATTAAAGTAAAACCTTTCTTGTTTAACTTTTTCATTATTCTTTTCCTCCTTATTTTATACAATTTAATCTTATCATTAAAATTTATTCTTTGCAATAAAAAATTAGATATTTTGTCAAAAAATGTCTGTTTATTTTAAATCTTTTAAATCTAAAACATCCTTTGTGCCAAGACTATCAACTTTAACTGTTTTATCACTAGAATTATTATCAAATATACCACGAACTCTTTTATCAGTTTCTGTTGTAGTAGATTTAAGTAAAATATAACTTACTTTTTCTTTTAAACCATTATTTTCTTTTTCACATATTTTTATTATACTGTTATCTACATCATAATTATTACCATCCGGATCTGTTTTTGCTTCTATTCCTGTATTCCTTAATGTAATAATTTTACAATTATCTTTTACAGTAAATAAATCTTCATACTTTTCAAATTTATATTTATAAACTGCTTTAGATGTAAATGAAATAGCATCAGTTACAAACTCTTGCTTTTTACTATTATCTACAAGTGTAACAATATTAGGAGTTGCTATTACTGCAATTATAGCTAATATTGATATTACAGCAAGTAATTCAATTAAAGTAAATCCTTTTTTATTTATTATTTTTTTCATATATTTCCCTCCTAAATTTTTAAATACTAAGTTTATATGGTGAACCTATAGTTCCATTTCCCCCGGTGATTTGTGCGGAAGATATTAGATATAAAACTGGCCGAACGGCAAACATGTTGCTGTTGACACCGTAGTTGTCGACATGCCCATCTGAACAGACAATGAACACATGGTTAATACCGATGGCTTCCTGAGGCAACATCCACTCATTATTACCTTTAAATAACCAGTTATTGTTTTTACATGTAGCATCAACATAGCCAATTAAATTTTGTGTACACTCATCACTTACTGCATATCCATAGTCACTGGCATACATAAGTGCCAGCTTTCCTACCCAACTATTTGGATTTGATCCATTATAATAGTCACTACCACTTATTTTTCTTTCATATTGGTACATTACATCTTTTTTAATTCGTAATGAATTATTATAACCACCTAAATAATATTTTGTATTTCCTATCATACTCTTTGAAGTACTATCTAAACTATTTAAATATGTTGTATTAAGTTCTGTATTTATTTTTGCTGGTCTAGCCCAATTATTTGAAACACTTCCATCCCAAAATTTATCTCCTATACTTTCATTCCTTATTAATTTTATTCTATTTTCGATATTTCCATTTCCATCATCAACTGGGAATACCCCTATTATTCTCCATACTTCGTTATTAAATGTTACATAATTTTTTGGATTTGCTCCACGATATCTATATTCTTTTATATCTTTATCATTTCCTATTTGAAGTGTTGTATCTTTTGAATGTGTTATGGTATATAGACCACTATTATCTTTATTACCAGTTTGTTTAATAATTTTATCAACACCATAACTTTCTTCATCACCTTTTAACCAATCATTTAATTCTTCTCTTAAATCTAATATATATTGTTTATCATTTGTATATTCACTTCTTAATATTCCAAGTGCTAAAAACATACAAAGTGATAAAAGAAGAATTATTGAATAAATAACTGTTGTTATTGCCATTCCTTTATTATTCATATTACACACACCTTTATCTTATAAATTTATTATACAATAAAAATATAAAAAAAAATAGATATTATTGTAATATATCTATAAATTTTGACAACATATTAATACTATTAGCCATTTTATTTATTTTATCTTCTGGAGTTAATTTATATTCTTTTTTCATTTCTTCTTCAAATTGTTTAAAATAATTTTTATTTCTATTTAAAAACTTATACCAATATGACTTTTCTCTTAAATATTTTATATCATTTGGATTAGACCTTAGTCTATATTGAATTTCTACATTCATTAATCATCAAAATTCTTAAAAATAGGTCTAGGTTCATAAGAAGATTTTTTAGTATCACTTTCTTTTGTTTCACGATTATTAATAAAATCTTGAACGTATCCTATTCCTTTTTGTAAAGAAGAAATTCCTTTTTGTACTTCATTCATATCTAATGATTTAAAAACATTAAACATATCTTTAAAAGAAAATACACCATTTGTTGTTATACCTAAATACTTATTCCATATATCATGAAAAGGCCCATATAAATCATAAAGTTCATAAAACTTTTGCCAAGTCATATCACCATTTCTTACAAAATTAACAAGTTTAGGATTTTCTTTTACAAATTTTTTAAAATTATCCAAAGACATAAAAATCACCTACTAAAATATATGCTTTTAGTAGGTAAATGTTACTTATTTTATAAATTTAACATGTCATCGACTTTTTTTAGTTCATCATCTATTTCTAATAATGATATTTGCGTTGGTTCTTTTATAACAGTCCTTACAACTTCTTCTTTATCTTCTTCGATTTTTTCTTTAGTAGTTAAATTTTGCATTTCAAATACATCAAGGTATTTTTCTTTAGATATAGTTGTACCAGTTTTATATCTATCAAGAATAGGTAAATCTGTATTTTTTATTTTTTCTATTCTATCATTAAATCTTAGTCCAAATATTGCTTTAGTATTTGTTACAAAGACATTTTTAATATTATATGGATTAGTTTTAACTTCACGGAGGATAAGTAATCCTCTTCTTGCACGAGTTGATTTTTCAAAATCTTCTAATTTTACTCTTTTAGCAGTTTTATTATCTGTAAAGATTGTTACATATTCTAAAGTTTTATCAAATATATTCATTGAAACAACTTCATCATTTTTAAGTGTCATTGATTTTACACCACTTGATTTTATACCAGATGATGGAATTTCACTTTCATCAAACCATAAACTAAAACAAGATGATGTTGATATCATTATATCATTAAAGTTATTAAGTTTAGCATCAATTACTTCATCATTATCTTTTAATTTCATACATGAAATTGCTTTTGAATATCTACTAACTTTAAATTCCTTTAATGGTGTTTTTTTAATCATTCCAAGTTTACTTGCTATTACTACTTCTTTATTTA
>HF999802.1:0-2470 GCA_000434175.1 Mycoplasma sp. CAG:611 | reverse complement strand
ATTAAAATCAATTACTGGAATAATACTTACTATTTTTTCATTTTCTTCTAATTTTATAATATTACTAATATGTTTACCTAATACTTTCCATTTAATATCAGGTATTTCATGTACTGGTAAATATAAATAATTACCTAAATTAGTAAAAATAAGTACTGTATCAATTGTATTAAGTTCATATAATCCTAAAACATAATCATTTTCTTTTAATAAAGGTTCATCATTACTTGAATTATAACTTCTTTTTGATGTTCTTTTTACATAACCATCTTTAGTAATTAAAACAACAACATCTTCTTTTGTAATCATATCTTCTTCATTTATTTTTATTTCTTCAAGATGATCTTCGATTACTGTTTTTCTAGGAACATCATATTCATCTTTAATAGCCTTTAATTCTTTTTTCATTATATATTTTAAAGCTTCTTCTTCCGTTAATATTTTATTATATGTTTCTATTTTTAAATTTAAATCTTTTAATTCATCTTCAAGTAAAGTAATATCAGTATTAGTTAAACGATATAATTGTAAAGTTACAATAGCTTCAGCCTGTTCTATTGTAAAATCAAACTCTTTAACTAAGTTTTCTTTAGCATCGCTCTTATTTTTACTTGCTCTAATTACACGGATAACTTCATCAAGTATACTTATTGCTTTTATTAAACCTTCCACAATATGAAAACGAAGTTTAGCGTGATCTAAATCAAACTTAGTACGATTAGTAAGTACTTCTTTTAAATGAAGTATATAAGCATCAATTATATCAATTAATGATAAAAGTTTGGGACATCTATTAACTATAGCTATCATATTATAGTTATATGATGTTTGAAGTTCAGTATTTTTATATAAATAATTTAAAATAAGATCTTTATTAGCATCTTTTTTAATATCTATTACTATTCTTAGACCTTCTTTATCTGATTCATCCCTTACTTCAAGAAGTCCATCTAATTTTTTATCTATTCTAATTTCATCAATTTTTTTAACAATATTTACTTTTAATACTTCATAAGGTATTTCTGTTACTACTAAAGATAATTTACCTTTACTTTCTTCTTCATGTATTTTAGAACGTACAACAACTTTTCCACGACCTGTTGTAAAGGCATTAATTATTCCTTGTTTATCAAGACATATTCCCCCAGTTGGAAAATCAGGTCCTTTTACTATATCTAAAATTGTTTCTACTCTACAATTAGGGCTATCAATTCTTTTAATACAAGCATCAATTATTTCTCCTAAATTATGTGGAGGAATATTTGTAGCATAACCTGCACTTATTCCTGTTGTTCCATTTACAAGTAAATTAGGAAATTTAGCAGGAAGAACAGTTGGTTCCATAACTGTATCATCAAAGTTTGGAGCAAATTTAACTGTATTTTTTTCAATATCTTTTAAAAGTTCACTTGATATTTTAGATAATCTTGCTTCAGTATAACGGTATGCTGCAGGACTATCACCATCAATTGAACCATTGTTACCATGCATATCAATCATTGGATTTTTAATTTTCCAATCTTGAGATAGTCTTACCATTGCATCATATATACTTGTATCACCATGTGGATGGAAACTACCTATAACATCTCCAACTGTTTTTGCACTTTTACGATAAGGTTTATCATAAGTATTATGACCTATATACATTGCATAAAGTATTCTTCTTTGAACAGGCTTTAAGCCATCTCTAACATCAGGTATAGCACGATCTTGAATAATATACTTACTATATCTTCCAAATCTTTCTCCCATTATCTCTTCTAAAGAATAATTATATATCTTTTCTAAAATCTGTTCTGTTGTATTATTTTTCTTCATATCATTACCATCCTTCTTAAGTATCTATATTTATTATAAACTAAATTTATTTTTTTTCAAAGAGAACATGTCAAATTTTTGTAAATTAAAAGATGAATATTAAATCCATCTTTAATTATTATTCATTTGTTACAACCACACGAGTTGAATAATATGCTGATGTTCCATAATATGTGTAATAATTAAATACTCCCGCAGATGCTCCATTATTATATCCTCCACCACGAGCATACCACGACTTACTTGTGTCAAGAACATCATTGCCATCATAATACCATCCTTTTGTTCCATACAATGCATGTCCTTGATATTCAGTTGTTGTATAATTATTATAATATTTGCTATCTGGTAAACTATTAAATCCTGAACTACTTTTTGCATTATTATATACTCCCATGACATATTCATATGCTCCCCCACTCATATCATATATTCCATATATTGTCCCTGTTGTTGAGGCATCTTTTCCAAGTGCTGTATTATATGTTCCATTTGTTACAGAACTAGAACTTCCTGCTGGTGCTCCATATCCTGTTATATAACTACTATTATTATTTATCCCTATTTCAGTACATGTTGTACTACTTGTACATCTTCCATATATACTTTGAGTTAAATATGCTACTGCTCCCCATTCATTATTTTTACT
>HF999801.1:54495-70278 GCA_000434175.1 Mycoplasma sp. CAG:611 | reverse complement strand
CTACGCATCGTCGCCTTGGTAAGCCATTACCTTACCAACTAGCTAATACGCCGCAGGCTCATCTTTAAGTGAAGCTTTAAAGGCTTCTTTTAATATAAGATAACGTATCATCTTATATATCATCCGGTATTAGCAGTCGTTTCCAACTGTTGTCCCAGTCTTAAAGGCAGATTCCCACGTGTTACTCACCCTTTCGCCACTAAGCGAGGTCAAATTCCAACTTTGTGCAAGCACTCCATTTTCATAAGTTCGCTCCGTTCGACTTGCATGTCTTAGGCATGCCGCCAGCGTTCATCCTGAGCCAGGATCAAACTCTCAAAAAAATATATTTTTAAGTTTGATTTTAAATTAATTTTCCTAGCTATCAAATAAATCAATAAATTGACGTTTTGCTCAGTTTTCAAAGATCATTTCTCTTCTTGTTTTTCTCAAGTTGCTTAATTAATATACCAAACTAAAATTGAAATGTCAACACTTTTTTTAATATTTTTTAAAAAGTTTTTTTTAAACAATTTCTTTTTTGTTCGACGCTATTTAATATACCACTTTGACATATACAATGTCAACACTTTTTTAACTTTTTTTCGACATATTTTTTAACGCTTTTTGTTTGGACGATTTATAATATAACACCTATAAAAATTAAAGTCAACATAAAAATTAACTTTTTTAAAAAAAATTAATTTTTACTAAAAAAACAATAGCAAAAACTATTTGTTTCTATACTATTGTATTCCACCTTTTATTTAGTATTACTATTTATTTGAAACTTTTTGTAATTTCTTATATTCCAAATAATATTTTTTTATCATATCACTATTAAAAGGAAATTCCTTATTTCTAACTTTATTAATTAATATAGTTAGCTCATCTTTTAAAATATTATCAATATCTTTTGAATAATTCATAATTCGTTTATGATAGCTATATTCTCCTCTATCTAAAACTTTAAACGAACCATCAGGAAACACTCTTAAATCTAAATCATAATCAATATATTTAATTGTTCTATCTTCAATTACATAAGGCGATGCAATATTACAATAATAATAAATACCATTATCTTTTAATTGACCTATTATATTAAACCAATTATCTTTTGAAAAATACATAATCGCCGGTTCTTTTGTTTTCCATACCCTACCATCTGCTTCTGTTACCAAAGTTTTATAGTTACCAAAAACAGCATATCCATTATTTTCTTCAATAAACAAAGCTTCATCCCAACTTCTGTGTATTTTTCCATTATGTTTATAACTATGAATATTAAGTATTTCCCCTTTCTTTAAATTTTCCATACTTTTCACTTCCTAACATTATTATAATATGAAAAAGAAAAAAAGACAAATATTAGTTATTTGCCTTAGTTAAAACTTCAATTGCTTTTTGTAATTGGTTATCTGTTTCTTCAGAAGGATTACTAGCATACTTTTCATCCAACTTAACTTCATAATCTACAGGAACACCTTCTTTATTTATTTTATTTCCTTTTGATGTTAACCATTCTTCAGTAGTTACTTTAATCATACCACCATTTTCTAAATCTAACATATTTTGCATTGTTCCTTTACCAAATGTCTTAATTCCCACTGTTTTAGCACCATATGCTTCCTTTAAAGCTGATGCTAATATTTCAGAAGCTGATGCTGATAATTCATTAGTTAAAACAACAATAGGATATTTTCTAGTTGAAGTTTCTGTTCCATATACCTTTTTTATCTTATCTTTTGATTTTATTTGATACAATACATCTGTTTTATTTAAAAACAAATCAAGAATACTAGTAACAGAAGTTAAATGTCCTCCTGTATTACTTCTAACATCTATTATAAGAGAAGTTATTTTCATTTTCTCTAATTCTTCTAATTGTTCCTTAAATTGATCATATGTATTAAGAGCAAAGATAGAAATATAAATATATCCTATTTTCTCATTATCTTTTTCAATAACGGAAGAAGTAACACTTGATAATGTAATAGACTTAGTAACAACTTTAACATCAATTAAATTATTATCCCTTAAAACACTCATATTAAATGAATAATTACTTTTACCCTTTATTTTTTTAACCACTTCTTCTTTGCCTAGACCTAAAACATCTTCCCCATTTATCTTAGCAATAATATCACCTGGTTTTAAATTGGCATCTTTAGCACTTGAATTATCAAACACAGTTACTATCATTGCGTTATTAGAAGCATCATTTGTTATTTCAACCCCAAGACCTGTATACACACCATTTAATCTTTCATTAAAATCATTTTTCTCATCCTCTGTAAAATACATTGAATAATCATCAGATAAATAATTCATCATTCCTTTAATCGCCGCTGATGTAAGTCCTTTTTTATCAACTTCTCCATAATATTTATTAATAATTAAATTATATACTCTTGTAAGTTCACTTGTATCTTCAATAACAGTAGTATTATTTAAAATAGGAATTTTTAATGATATTGCCTGACTAGCAAATACACCCACAACAAAAGCCATAAACATTAATAAGATTATTTCAAGAAAATTAAACTTATTTTCTTCAGGATTTAATTTATTTAATAACCTTTTAAAAATATTTTTTGTTTTTACCACTTCATTTTTTTCTTCTAATTTTTTCTTATCTTCTTCCTTAACTAATATTTTTTTAACCTTTTGTTCTTCTACTAAAGAAACTTCCTTTTTTTTATTAGCTTTTACTTGTTCTTTACTTTTTTCTTTATTTATCTTTTCATTATTTTTAGATTTATTAACACTTTTTTTAACTTGCTTTTCTTTATTAGTTTTAGAAGTTTTATTACTTTTCTTTTTTTCCTTTTCTTCCATATAAATTACCCTCCATATTTTTACTATACTTTATATTATATATTACCACATTTAATTAATTTATAAAACTAATTTTTCTAAAAAAATAAAAAACTATACAAAAAGTATAGCTATTTTAAATTTGATAAAGACGATAAAACATTAGATAACCCTTCAACATATTCCACATTCTTGCCATTTTCTATTTTAATAAGAGTTACACCGTTTATTTTTAATTCATCAGCACTTGATGCTTTAACATTACTTGAAGTACTAATAACAGATGAATTAAGTTTATCTTTTGTATTAACCTTGAACACTTTATTTGTAGAAATCTTTTCTAATCTACTTGTAACTGATGAATCGTTATCAAAATCATAAAAAACAACATAATAAGTATCATATTTTTTATCAAATGTTTGACCTGCTAGTATTGTTGTATCAACAGTTTCTTCTTTTTTAGCAAAATCGCCATTAGCAAGCTTTGTCACTAAAACTGCTAAAACTATCACAAAAAGAATACTTCCTACTATTTTTAATAAATTTATTACTTTTTCTTTTTTCTTATCTTCATGTTTTTTTAATTCAATATTTTTCTTAATATTTTTTTTAATTGTTTTTTTTAAATTTGCCATATCTACACCTCTTAATTAATTATTATAACTTTATTATAAATTAAATTAATTAAAAAGAAAAGATAAAATAACAAAGTTAGCTATTTTATCTAAATTTATTTTATTTTTCATTCATCGTAGGAACAACATTAATTGATTTAGCCACTTCTAAAAGTTCATTTTGTTCCATAACATCTGATACTATATAATATTCTATACCATTACTTATCCATGTATAACTTCCATTTGTAAGTGCTCCTACTGTATCCACAAGCAAATATGGTGTTCCTGAAGTTGGTATTGTTGTAAACTCTTTTTCCCTTGCTACTGTTTCTTGGACTAAAATAAATGGATTATCCCCTGAAAAAGTCATTATTACTCTTTCGCCAATATCTGTTTTTATTGTTTCTCTATTTTTTAAAGATGTATTGGAAGGTAAATAAAGTGGAAATAAAGCTTCATCTATTTTTAAAGTTGTTTTACTATCTTCAGAAGTTGTATTTTTTTCATTTAGATTTTTAGATATAGTTTCAAGTAAAAAATAATTATCTGCAAAAATTGCTTTTTTATCAAGCGATGTTACTTTAAAAATAATATAAGGTATATTATCTTTTGTTAAAACACTTACTTCCTTTAAATTTAAATTCTTATCAAGTGTAATTTTTTCTTTCACTAAATTAGGATTATTTGGATAGTTAACTTTAGTTATAAAAATGTAATTATTATCTTTTTGTTCGAAAGTGTAAGAATTATCTTCTTTTAAATCATTAGCTATAGAATGAAGTAAATAACTTTGAGAATTATTATAAGGCCATTCACTTTGAAATTTAAAACTTCTATTTAATGAAGGATTAACAATAAAAACACCATCTGTATTTCTTAATATAATTTGTTCGTAATTATTTCCTTTATTAAGTAATGTAACTTTAAAATTATCATCTTTTTTAAATCCTACTTTCACATCATAATTATAAGTATCATCATTATTTGTTATTGATAAAACACCTTCCATGTAATATCCTTTTAAACTACTAGTATCATTTATAAAATTTTGTCTAAGTTTTTCTTTATTCTCCTTTCCACATCCTGTTAAAAATATAACAAGTGTTAACATTAAAATTAAAAACAATCTTTTTTTCATTTTTCACCTCTTTTTTACTTTCAATTAATTATATTTTTAATTTATTTTTATATTCATGAATAATTTTATTTTTTTTGATTATGATAATTATGAATATAAAAGGAGGAAAACTATGATTACTTTACAAAAAATTTGTTTATTCTTAACTATAATTGGTGCGATTAACTGGGGACTTATCGGATTATTTGATTTTAACTTAGTTACATTTATCTTTGGCGAAGGCACACTTACAAAAATTGTATATACTTTAGTTGGAATAGCAGGACTTATTAATATCGGTCTTCTTATAAAAGATATAGATATAAAATAAAAAAAACTCTAAAAAGAGTTTATTTTTTTGTTATAACAATTGTTACGGTTGTTGTTTTAGGAGCATATTGTAATTTAACATCATCCCCTGTAACATTAACTGTAACTGTATGTGTTCCTACCCCAAGTCCTTTTAAGTCAACATAAGCATGAATATCTTCTTTCTTAATTGCATTAATATTGGCATTTGTTCCTTTTACAATTACAGACACTGTACTATCACTTGCACTGGCAGCTTGAGCAGAATATCCATTTTCAAGATTTCTTGTTTCAATTAACACACCATCTACTGTTTTTTCATTAGTCGAAGTTAATGTTACTTTAACTACTACCGTAGATATACTCATTTCTTTAACGCCACTTGGCTTAGATATATTAACATTGTATTCTGTATTTTTATCAAGCTTTTCAACATTTATCTTAACTGGTATTGAAGATATATTCTTAAGTGTTTCTTCATCACCATAAACAGTTACTTTAGTTTGACTTAATGTAATCGCATCAAGTGATTTTCCAAACGCTACTTCACCTTCAGGAATTACCTTTAATGGTACTTCTTTGCTTGGAGAAGTAATAGTAAGTGTTACATCTACTGTTTCAGGTACTATTTCAATATCTAATTTTTTACCATTAACATCATATGCTGCAAGTGGAACTTCTTTTAAAGTAGTTGTACCAACACTTGGATTAACTATTTTTTTAACATCAATTAATGCTTTTACAACTGCTACTTGTTCTAATTTATATTTTGGTCCTTTTATATACACTTCATCTCTACTGAAAGTAACATTAGAAATATTATATTTAGAATCAAGTGCTTTTTCATTCATTATTTCTGAAGATATATTAATAGATTCAGACATCTTTTCATATATAACAACAGTTACTCTTGATGGATCTAGTTTATAATCAACTGAAGTAAACATTTTTGAATACTTTAATTCAACCTCATGTGTTCCTGGTTTTAAATTTCTTAAATCCACTACTACACTATCATTTAATGTTAATTGTTGTTTTGCTAAATAAAGATTTGATTTTCTACCAATTAACATAACATCAACTGTTTCAGGAAGTCCTTCAACAACATAAGCTTCTTCATTATATAAAGCATTTACTTTTTGATTAGATAAAATATCAGCTGATTTGTTTCTTGTTGTATCCCTTGTATTTTCAATATAGATAAATGATCCAAAGGCAAGTACAAGTGAAAAGATAATCAAAAATGATTTATTATTTAAAAGTCTATCAAATGGTTTATTATTATTTTTAAATAAATCCATTATTAATAACATTAACTTACTAATTGGAGTTATTATTATTTTATCTATTACTTTAGTAAAAGCTTCGATTACATTTATTAAAAATATTCCTATTTTTTTAAGTAATTTATGATTTTTCTTTTTAGAAGAAGATTTTTTACTCTTACTCATTATATGCATCCTCCTCATTAAATTCTTCAAAGTCATCTTGTTTTGGTTTTAATTCATCAATTAATAATATTCTTGCATCATCAATTGTTAAATTATAGTAAAGTTCTCCTTTTACTGCGATTGATATACGAGAAGTTTCCTCACTTACAACAATTGCAATTGCATCAGTTTCTTCTGCAATACCTAAAGCAGCACGATGCCTAGTTCCAAGCCTTTTATTTAATTTACTGCTGTTAGATGTTGGAAATACTGCTCCCGCACAACTAATTCTATCACCTTGGATAATAACTCCACCATCATGAAGTGGATTATTAGGGAAAAAGATACTTATTAATAATTCACTTGATAAATCTGCATAAAGATTAATTGATTTTGAAATATAATCTTGTAAACTTACATCCCTTTCAAGAACAATTAATGCCCCAATATGTGACTTTCTTAAATATTCAATTGCTTGGATTAACTCATAAACAAGTTTTTCCCTTTCATCAACAGTTAAGACTTTATGACGACCTAAAAGTTGTGTTCTACCAATTTGCTCTAAAATATTTCTTATTTCTGGTTGAAAAATAATTATTAAAGCAAGTGGTCCCCATTCAATAACATATTCAAGGAGAAGTCCAACAGTATTAAGACCTATAATATTACTAATTAACTTTAATAATACAATAAATATTATACCTTTAAATAATAATGATAACTTAACATTATTCTTAATATTTTTTAATATTGCATAAAATAATCCCCATACAATTGCAATATCCAATATCTTTTTTATTACATCAATAATTGTTTCTATACTCATATAAACTTATACCTCCAAACTAAATTGATATAAAATTACTAATTAATTATAACACGAATAAAAATCTATGTCTAATTTAAACCCCTTTACTGTAATTATTATTATAATATAAAATTTTAAAAAAATAAATCTATATTTTATAAAATTGTATAAAAAAACTTGAACCAAACGTTCAAGTATAATTCTTTTTGGTGGAGGATAAGGGACTCGAACCCTTGACCCCCTGCGTGCAAGGCAGGTGCTCTAGCCAACTGAGCTAATCCCCCAAAAAGGTTTAACCTTTTCTTGTCAAACTGACAATATAAATTGTAAAATAAATTTTTCTAAATGTCAACACTTTTTTATAAATTGTTCGTGTTATAAAAGAATTTATAAACTATTAACATTTAATTTAATATTTTTCTTACTATGTAAATAACTACTTGCATGAAGTAAAGTTCTAATTGAATTAACAACCTTTCCTTTTCTTCCAATAAGAATAGGCATATCTTTTTCATCAACTAATACATCAATTTGTATTGTTTGTTCGTCTACTTCACTTGCATTAACTTTAACTGCTTCTTTATTTGAAACAATTGCTAAAACTAAGTCTTCTGTTAATTTAACTAAATCTTCCATACTTATTTATTTCCTTTTTCTTCATGGAATTTTTTCATAACTCCTGCTTTTGATAATAAATCTTTTGCAGTATCAGTTACTTGTGCTCCATTTCTTAACCATTTTAAAGCTACTTCTTCATTTACTTTAATTTCTGCAGGGTTAGTTAATGGATTATAAAATCCAATTTGTTCTAGATATTTTCCATCTCTTGGACTTCTTGAGTCTGTAGCAACAATACGATAACTTGGTCTTTTAGTTGCTCCCATTCTTGTTAATCTAATTTTTACAGCCATACATACACTCCTTTCTAATCGCGCATAAATAATATACAACAAAATCTTATGCATGTCAACTATTTTTGTTGACATATTTTATAATTATTTTTTTAATCTATTCTATTTATAACTAATACATCTTTTTATTTATACAAAAATAAAAATAAAAGTTTCCCTTTATTTTTATTCATTATTATCCGTTTCATTAATAAAATTTTCATTTACGCCTTTATCTATTTCTTCCATTAAATCTTCTTCCTCTTTTTCATCTATTATTTCATCCCATTCATCCTCTTCTTCATCAACTGCTATCCTTACTTTTGCATCTCCCACTATTTCTATTCCTAATTCTTTTTCAATATCATAACTAATTGTATTATTTACTATATCAACTTTAGTACATGTTGGTTGTTTTAAACTTCTTACTATTATTTCTTCTTCACTATTTATATCACTTTCTTTTTTCCTAACAACATTTAAAAGTTCACGATAAGTAATTGTTTTATTAGTTACAATAGTTTTGGTATCATTATCATATGCATACCAAATATTAACATCACAACTTCCATCTACTTCAATTTTATCCCCATTTTTATACCCTTTAAAGTTATGGTTTATTACCCAGCAACCAAGTATTGTCGTTGGCACTTGTTCTGGAGTTAAATTGTAGTGATTAGAAAATGTTTTCTTTCCTTTTCCAATTACTGTTTTGGTTACAATTTCTCTATAACTAGCCACTTAAATTCCCCCTCAATTTAATGTATGCTAATGCTTTAAAAAAATGAACTAAAAAAAGCCATCAAAGATAGCTTTTATTATTTTATTTTTTTAACAATATCATTAACATTTGATTTAAATATTATAAGGTTTGTCATTCCTGCAACAGAATAAACCATAACAAGTATACCAAATATTGTTGTTAAAGCAGTACTACTACTTTGTGGGTTAATCATAATTATAATACCACATACAATTGTTAATATTGATAAAATAATTGATAAAAACCACATATTATAGCCACAGTCTTTTAAAACCAATGAAAGTTGAATATCTACAATTGAATTAACAATAACAAACATTCCTACTACTATAGGTATTAAAATAACTAAAATATCAGGATATAGTAAAAGAATAATTCCCATAAGAATTGATAAAATTCCTACTGCTGTTAAATTTACCCAAAATATACTAATACCATAATCACTAATTAAAAATATTCCCCCTACAATTAATAAAATAGCAATTATTATAGCAATTACTTTAATTGATGTTGTAGGAAAGCATACTACAAGTATACCTAATGCAAGAAATAATAATGTAAGAATTATTGAAATATTTATATACTTATTAAACTTTTTTAACATATATTCCCTCCTTTATAATTAAATTTTACTTCACAAATTATTATTAGTCAATATGAAAAAAATATGTTATTTAACATATTCTCCATCTAGACTCCATGTTTTAGCATCAAGTATTTTAACCTTAACTATTTTACCAATTAAGGAAGAATCCCCCTTAAAATTAACCAACTTATTAGTTTCTGTATAGCCCATTAATAAATCACTATTTTTAGAACTAAAACCTTCCACTAAAACATTTTCTTCTTTATTTATTAACTTTTTATTGTTAATAAGAGCATATTTATTAATAAGTTCATTAAGTCTTTGTAATCTTTCTTCTTTTTCTTCTTTTGTTGTTTCATCTTCCATATTATAAGCAGGAGTACCTACCCTTTTTGAAAAGATAAATGTATAAGCTAAATCAAATTTACATTCTTCTACTAAAGATAAAGTATCTTCAAACTGTTTATTAGTTTCTCCAGGAAAACCTACGATTATATCAGTAGTAATAGATATATTAGGTATTTGTTCTTTTAATTTTTTATAAAGGTTTAAATATTCTTCTTTTGTATATCTTCTTCCCATTAATTTTAATATATCACTATTACCTGATTGAACTGGTAAATGAACATGATTTAAAACATTAGGATATTTTTTAATAACTTCAATCATTTCATCAGTAAAATCCCATGGATGACTTGTAATAAATCTAATTCTTTCCATGCCTGTTAAAGCAACATCTTCAAGTAAATTAGCCATTGTATAATTATCATATAAATCTTTACCATAAGCATTAACATTTTGTCCTAATAAAGTTATTTCTTTATAACCTTCATTTTTTAAAGCATTAACTTCATTTAAAATATCTTCTTTTCTTCTACTTCTTTGTTTACCTCTTGTATAAGGCACAATACAATAAGTACAAAATTTATCACATCCAAGTTGAATATTAATATACGCTTTATATTTACTTTCTCTTTTTACAGGTAAATCTTCAATTATATTACCTTCAATACTTGGAGCCACTATATCTAATCTAGAATCATTAATAGATTTATATACTTCTTCACATAATTTATCTAACATATGTGTACCTACAACAAAGTTAATCCATTTATATTTTTCTAATAATTTATTTGTAATAACTTCTTCTTGAGTCATACATCCTGTTATACCTACGATTAAATCTTTTTTAATATTTTTTATATGTTTAACTCTTCCTAAAAAACCAAATACTTTATTATTAGCGTTTTCTCTTATTGAACATGTATTTAAAATAACAATATCACTTTTTTCTAATTTATCAGTATTTTTATATCCCATATATTCAAGCATAGCTATAATATTTTCACTATCATGTTCGTTCATTTGACAACCATAAGTTTTAACAAAATAATATTTATTTTTTACTATATTTTTATATTTATCTTCTTTATTATATCTTATTATTTCAACTTCAGTCTTTGTTCTTTTTCTAGCTTCTTTTAAATTAGGCAATTGCATAATATCCCTTCTTTCTAACAAAAATATTATATAAGAAAAGGATAAATTAATCAATAACTTATCCTAAACACTTTCTGTTATCGTACCATAAACAATATCATCAAGATATTCTAATTCATGATTAATAACTTGACTTTTAATTTGTTCATAGTCTTCTTTTATTTTTTCAACTATTTTTTCTACTTTAGGTAATAGTTCCTTTTCATCAAGATTATCAATTATTATTTCAAGGTTATTCATTTTTGAATAAGCCCCATAATTATCATTTTTTATATAACTTTCATATAAATTTTTAAAAGATATTAAATCTATATTATTAAATCTTTTATCTTTAAGTATTTTAGCAGTTGTATAAATATAATTATTATTAATTGATTTATCAAGAATTGTTTGACCTTTTTTATTTCTTATATTAGGAATAAACTTAATATTTTTTAATAATTGTTTAATTATTTCCATTACATCAAGATATTTTTTCATAACTAATATATGAGCGAAAGTATCACCATCTTTATTTTGATGATTTACATTCCATTTTTTATTTTTCATATGTTTAAGTACTAAATCATACCAACTTTTCTTTAACATATATGATAATACATCATATTCTTCAATATTTTTTGTATTAATGTCTACTGTTTTATCAGTTAATAGTTTATCAACAAGTTCTTTATGATCTTCATCTATTAAACTGAATATCAGCGACGGTTCTTCTTCACACTTATTTATTGCTTGTGTTTCATCATAAAACATAAATTATACACCTCTTTTTTTGCGTGATAGTTATATATTTTACCAGATAAGTCGTATTTTGTCAAATTTTATACTTATTTGGTAATAATGTCCATTAATATAATGACACTTAAATAAATTTTTATACAAAATAATAAAGGATTAATAGAAAGAAGGTTTTTAAAAGAGTAATTATATGAAAAGTAATTTATTTAAGTGTCTATATATACTATCGCCTAAAAATAGTGTTTCACCTAAATTTTTTATAAAAAAAATGAATTTTTTTTAATTTATTCATTTTTTTCGTACTTTTTTATTTTTTTCTTTTAATTTTATTAATAATTCTTCAATTTCTTTTTTCATTTCATATACCATTCTTTCGTTATTAAAAGATAAACTATTAATAACTTCTGAATCATATAATATTTGAAGATGAAATGTTGGATCAGTAAGTTTATTATTTAAAATTAATAATTTTATGTTTTGATAATAAACTATAAATTCTTGAGCTGTTATTTCATTTGTCATAATATAATTTTCCATATTAAATAAATAATTTTCTATTTGTCTATTTTCTTCCATAATGGCCTCCTGATAAATTTAGATAAAAAAAGACGAAGTTTTGCTTCATCTTTACTACTATTTAATAATTGAAGAAACTGAACCAGCTCCAACTGTTCTTCCACCTTCACGGATAGAGAATTTTGTTCCTTGTTCTAGAGCAATTGGGTGAATTAATTCTACAGTCATTTCAATATTATCACCTGGCATTACCATTTCAACACCTGCTGGAAGTTCAATAACTCCAGTAACATCAGTTGTTCTGAAATAGAATTGAGGTCTGTAGTTTGCGAAGAATGGAGTATGTCTTCCACCTTCTTCTTTAGTTAATACATATACTTGAGCAGTGAATTTAGTATGAGGTGTAACGCTTCCTGGTTTAGCAAGAACTTGTCCACGTTCAACTTGATCACGAGTGATACCACGAAGTAATACTCCAGCGTTATCTCCAGCTTCAGCATAGTCTAATTGTTTTTTAAACATTTCAATTCCTGTAGCAACAGTTTTTTGTGTTGGTTTAATACCTACAATTTCAACTTCATCATTAAGTTTTAATTGTCCACGTTCAACACGTCCTGTAACAACAGTTCCACGTCCTGTAATTGTGAATACATCTTCAATACTCATTAAGAAAGGTTTTGCGTTATCTCTTTCTGGAGTTGGGATCCATTCATCAACTGCATCCATTAATTCGTCGATCTTTTCTTCATAAGCACTATCACCTTCAAGAGCTTTTAATGCAGAACCACGAATAACTGGTGTGTTATCTCCATCGAAACCATATTCATTTAATAGATCTCTGATTTCCATTTCTACTAGGTCTAATAATTCTTCATCATCAACCATGTCGCATTTATTCATAAATACAACGATTCTTGGAACACCAACTTGACGAGCAAGTAAGATATGTTCTCTTGTTTGAGCCATTGGTCCATCAGTTGCTGCAACAACTAGGATAGCTCCATCCATTTGAGCTGCACCTGTAATCATGTTTTTAACATAATCGGCATGCCCTGGACAATCTACGTGTGCGTAGTGTCTTTTATCTGTTTCATATTCTACGTGAGAAGTGTTAATTGTAATTCCACGTTCTCTTTCTTCTGGAGCTTTATCGATATTAGCATAATCAACGAATTGTGCTCCACCTTTTTCGCTTAATCTTTTTGTAATAGCAGCAGTTAAAGTTGTTTTTCCGTGGTCAACGTGACCAATTGTTCCAACATTAACATGTGGTTTATTACGATTAAATTTTTCTTTAGCCATAATTTTTTTCCTCCTTAAATTTATACAATATTATTTTATCTAACAATTGAATATTTTTCAACTGTTTTGGCTTATTTTGTTATAATTTTACTTTAATTATTATTAATTACCACTTTTTTTAATAATTTCTTCTGCGATTGATTTTGGTACTTCTTCATAATGATCTGCAACCATTTGGAAAGAACCTCTACCTTGAGTATTACTTCTTATACTTGTTGCATAACCAAACATTTCAGAAAGTGGAACCATTGCAGAGAAATGAATTGCATTTCCACGAGATTCTTGAGAAAGTGGTTTTCCACGACGAGCTGTAATATCACCCATAACATTACCAAAGAATTCTTCTGGTACATCAATATCTACTTTCATTATTGGTTCAAGTAGTACTGGGTTACATTTGTTTTTAGCTTCTTTTAAAGCCATGCTTGCAGCAATTTTAAATGACATTTCATTAGAGTCTACATCATGATAACTACCATCATGAAGTGTAGCTTTAACATCAATCATTGGATATCCTGCTAGAATACCAGTTTTCATTGCATCTTGAAGTCCTTTGTCTACAACTGGGATATATTCTCTTGGAACTACTCCACCAACAACGGCATCAACATATTCATAACCTTTATCTGGATTTGGTTCAAAATTAATCCAAACATGTCCGTAATTACCACGTCCACCAGATTGTTTAATATATTTACCTTCACAATCACCTGCTTTAGTAATTGTTTCACGATAAGCAACTTGTGGTTTACCAACATTAGCATCTACAGAGAATTCTCTTCTCATACGATCAACTAATACATCTAAGTGAAGTTCTCCAATACCTGCGATTATTGTTTGTCCTGTTTCAACATCAGTTCTAACTTTAAATGTTGGATCTTCTTCTGCAAGTTTACCAAGTGCTATAGCCATCTTATCTTGATCAGCTTTTGATTTTGGTTCAATTGCAAGTTCGATAACTGGTTCTGGCACTTCAATTGATTCAAGAATAATTGGTTTTTTCTCATCACATAATGTATCACCAGTTGTTGTATTTTTAAGTCCTACAGCTGCTGCTATATCACCTGTAAATACTTCTGGTATTTCAGTTCTGTTATTAGCATGCATTTGTAAAATACGACCTATTCTTTCTTTTTCATCTTTTGTACTATTTAGCACATAACTTCCACTTGTTAAATGTCCTGAGTAAACTCTAAAGAATGTTAAACGTCCAACGAATGGATCTGTCATAACTTTAAATGCTAAAGCACTGAATGGTTCGCTATCTGAAACTTTCCTTTCATCTGGTTCTCCATTTAGTTTAGTTCCCTTAACACTTTCAATATCAAGTGGTGATGGTAAATAATCAATAACTGCATCTAGTAAGAATTTAATTCCTTTATTACCTAAAGCAGTTCCACACATTACAGGGAAGAATTCTGCTTTTAAAACTCCCTTTCTTATTGCTTTTTTAATCATTTGTTCACTTACTTCTTCACCTTCAAGGTATTTTTCCATAAGTTCATCATCAAATTCTGCAATAGCTTCAAGTAATTCAATATGTTTTTCTTCTGCTAATTGTTTTAAATCTTCTGGTATTTCAATTTCAGTAGAGTTTTCTTGTTCTGTACCATCAAATTCATAAGCTTTCATAGTAACTAAATCAATTACACCATTAAATTCACTTTCTGCTCCGATAGGCCATTCAATAGGTTTAGCATTAACGCCAAATCTTGCATCAATTGTTTTTAATGTATAAACAAAATCTGCTCCCATTTTATCCATTTTATTAGCAAATATAATTCTTGGAACTTTATATTCACTTGCTTGACGCCAAACAGTTTCAGTTTGTGGTTCAACTCCTGCTTGAGAGTCTAAAAGTGTTACTGCACCATCTAGTACTCTTAAACTTCTTTGAACTTCTACTGTAAAGTCAACGTGTCCTGGAGTATCTATAATGTTATAACGATATCCTTTCCAAAATGCAGTAGTTGCTGCACTTGTAATTGTAATACCTCTTTCTTTTTCTTGTTCCATCCAGTCCATTTGTGAAGCACCATCATGTGTTTCACCAATTTTATGAATTTTATTAGTTAAGAATAATACACGTTCTGTTGTAGTTGTTTTTCCAGCATCAATGTGAGCCATGATACCAAAATTTCTAGTTTTTTCTAATCCAGTTTGTCTTGCCATATTATCCTCCTACCATTTCATATGAGCAAATGCCTTATTAGCTTCTGCCATTCTGTGAGTATCTTCACGTTTTTTAACTGAAGCTCCTGTTCCGTTTGAAGCATCAATTATTTCATTTGCTAATTTTTCAGCCATTCCACGACCGCCTCTTAGCCTTGCATATTGTGTTAACCATCTAAGTCCAAGAACTTGACTTCTTTCTTCAGAAACTTCAATTGGTACTTGAACGTTAGAGC
>HF999801.1:35303-54452 GCA_000434175.1 Mycoplasma sp. CAG:611 | reverse complement strand
GACGAGCCTTAACTTCTAATGCAGGTTTTATATTTTCTAATGCTTGATTAAATACTTCCATTGGTTCTTTACCAGTTTTTTCTTTAACCATTTCAAATGCATCATATAATATTTTTTGTGCTGTTCCTTTTTTACCATCTAACATAATACTGTTTATTAACTTAGTAACAACTTTAGAATTATATATTGGATCTGGTAGAACATCTTTTTTTACTGCTTGTTTCTTACGCATTGTATTTTTCCTCCTTTATTATTTTGTTGAATTATTTTATTTTCCTTTTTTAGTTCCGTATTTACTACGACCTTGTTTACGATCTTTAACTCCTTGAGTATCCATAGTTCCACGAACAATATGATATCTAACTCCGATTAAGTCTTTAACACGACCTCCACGAATTAATACAACACTATGTTCTTGTAAATTATGTCCTTCACCTGGAATATAACAATCTACTTCTTTACCATTAGATAGTCTAACACGAGCATATTTTCTTAAAGCTGAGTTTGGCTTTTTTGGTGTTTTAGTTCCTACACGAACACATACTCCTCTTTTTTGAGGTGCTGGTACATTAGATGTAGTTTTTTCAATAGTATTTAATCTTACTCCTAATACTGGTGATTTACTCTTTCTTGTTTTATCAGTTCTTTTCTTTCTTACAAGTTGATTAATTGTTGGCATAACTGCTCCTTTCTATACACACATCCTGGTGTATCATATTTCTAAATTTTTATTAGACTTACATAAAATAAGTCCAATAAATTCAAACATTGCTAATATAACAAAAATATGTTTTGTTGTCAATATCTTTATAAAAATTTGTCAAAAAAATGTTTAATCCTTAATTAATATATGCGATATTTAATAAATTATGAAAAAAGAAATACTTAAAATATTTCTTTTTTATATAAGTCTTTTCAAACTTTCTAACTTTTCTTTTTCTTCTTTTAACTTAACCCTATCAAGTTCTACAATATTTTGTGGAGCTTTATTAACATAATTTTCATTATTTAAAAGATTTGTTCTTTTAGCAATTGATGTTTCAAGTTTATTTATTTCTTCTTTTACTAAATTTATATCTAACTTAGTTCCTTCTTCATAATAAGTAATATCTATATTACTTGAAGTATAATTATATTTTTCAAAATTAGATTTATCTTCAGTTACAATATTTTCTTCATTTATTTTTAATGAAGTTTTAAATAAATCATATAAATCATCACTTGTTTTAATCTTAACAAAAGCATTTTTCGTAATATTATTAACGACTTTTAAATTTCTTATTGATGTTATATCTAAAATTACTTTATCAATTAAATTTTCTTCTAAAGTATATACTTCTTCTTTATTATATTTTGGATAATTACTTAAAATTATATTAGTGTTAGATAAATTACTATATAACTCATCTGTTACAAAAGGCATAAATGGATGTAACATTTGTAAAATTCCTTTTAATACATGAATTAACACATATTTTGTTGAAGTTTTATCTAATTTATATTTAGCAAATTCAATATAATTATCACAAAAATCATCCCATATAAAACTATATAAAGCTGAACCAACATTATTAAATTCATATTTTTCCATATTTCTTGTTACTTCTTTTATTGTATTATTATATTTAGTTAAAATCCATTTATCTGTTAAATCTAATTTTTCTTTATTTAATGTAATATTAACATCATCAACATTAGTTAAAACAAAGCGTGTTGCATTCCAAAGTTTATTAATAAAATTCCAGTTAGCAGAAACTTTTTCTTCATCATAACGAAGATCCATTCCAGGACTAGTTGATGTTGCTAAGAAAAATCTTAAAGCATCAGCTCCATATTTATCAATTACATCCATTGGATCAACACCATTACCTAAAGATTTTGACATTTTTCTTCCCTGTTTATCACGAATAAGTCCATGAATTATACAATCTTTAAATGGCCTTTTGTTAGTAAAATGTAAGCTTTGAAAAGCCATACGACAAACCCAGAATAAAATTATATCATAACCCGTAGATAATACACTTGTTGGAAAATATCTTTTAAACATCTCTGTTTCATTAGGCCAACCAAGAGTAGAAAAAGGCCATAATGCACTACTAAACCATGTATCTAAAACATCACTATCTTGTACCCAACCATCTTCTTTTGGGGCATCAAGTCCTACATATATTTTATCATCTTTATACCACGCAGGTATTTGGTGTCCCCACCATAATTGACGAGAAATGCACCAATCATGAGCGATTTCCATCCAATGATTTAATACTTTTTCAAAACGTTTTGGTACAAAATTAATTTTGTTTTCTTTATCTTCTTGATTTTCTAAAACACGCGCTGCTAAAACGTCCATTTTAACAAACCATTGTTTTGACAAATATGGTTCAACCATTACATCTGTTCTTTCAGAATGTCCTACAGAATGAATTATTTTTTCTTCTTTTATTAATAAACCTTGTTCTTTTAAATCATTAACAAGTTTTTCACGACAAGCAAAACGATCCATTCCTTTATAAGATAAAGCATTTTCATTCATCGTACCATTTTTATTAATAACTACAATTCTTTCTAAATTATGTCTTTCTCCTACTTCAAAGTCATTAGGATCATGTGCTGGAGTTATTTTAACTACTCCTGTTCCAAATTCCATGTCTGCATGTTCATCCCCTATTATAGGAATTAATTTATTAACAATAGGTAAAACAACATTTTTACCAATTAAATGTTTATATCTTTCATCATTAGGATTAACAGCAACAGCAGTATCTCCAAATAATGTTTCAGGACGAGTTGTTGCTACTTCAAGATAATCATTTGTATTTTCAATCATGTATTTTATATGATAAAAAGCCCCAGGTGTATCTTTATAAATAACTTCTTCATTTGATAAAGCAGTCATTGCTTCAGGATCCCAATTTATAATTTTTTCTCCACGATAAATTAATCCCTCATTATATAAATCAACAAAAACCTTTCTAACAGCATAATTAAGTCCTTCATCTAAAGTAAATCTTTCTTTTGAATAATCAAGAGCAAGTCCAAGTTTAGCCCATTGTTCATGAATTGTATTTGCATATTCATCTTTCCAAGCCCAAGCATGTTTTAACCATTCATCTTTATCCATTTGTCTTGGTTTATAACCCATTTCTTTTAATCTTTTATCGATTTTTGCTTGTGTTGCAATACCTGCATGATCCATTCCAGGCACCCATAAAGCATCAAATCCTTGCATTTTTTTATAACGAATAATGATATCTTGTAAAGTTGTATCCCATGCATGTCCTAAGTGTAATTTCCCTGTTACATTTGGGGGAGGTATAACTATACAAAATGGTTCTTTTGTTAAATCACCACTTTTAAAATAATCATTCTTAAGCCAAGTTTGATATTTTCCTTCTTCCACTAATTTTGAATCATATTTTTTTTCTAACATAAAATCTTTCCTTTCTAAATAAAAAAGATGATACCCAAAGGGTGCTTAAAAGCACGGTACCACCTTTTACCATTTCATATTGAAATCTCATATATTTAACGCATATCATACGGATTATTTTACTACTACTTCAAATAATCAGTTCCAAAGCTACCTTCGATTAATTTACTAATTGTTTTTCACCAACCAACAACTCTCTAAATAATATAATTAATTTACTTCTCTTTTTCTAAACATTTATAACTGAATTATACAATAAATTTGTTAATATTACAAGTATTATTTATATTATACCCTCTAGTCCACTAAGTGCAATAAAAACAAATATTAACAAAACTAAAAGTATCATTAAAAAGGCCATTAATCCCCAACCATTATTATTTAATTTTTTCATTTTTTTCACTTCCTAAGAATTATAATCATTAATAAAACTAATTGCACTAACAGCACCTTCTCCTGTTGCTGTAACTATTTGATACACTTCTTTATTAATTGTATCACCACAGGCATATATAAAAGGTATATCTGTTTTTAAATTTTTATCTGTTTTAATATACCCTTTTTCATCAAGAATGTCAAGATTATTTAAAAAATCAGTCGCAGGAACATATCCAATAAAAATAAAGCATGCTTTTACTTCTAATTTATTAAGTTTATCATTAGTTTTAATAGTTAAAGATTCTAAAAAATCATCTTTTTTATTAAATTCAACAACTTCACTATTATATAAAATATTTATATTATCCTTTTTTAAAACCTTATCAACCAACATCTTATCTCCACGAAGAACATCTCTTCTGTTAATAATAGTTACACTTTTACATATGTCTGAAAGATATAAAGATTCTTCTAAAGCACTGTTTCCTCCCCCAATTATTGAAACATCTTGATTCTTAAAAAGAGGTCCATCACATAAAGAACAATAACTTACACCTTTTCCCTCTAAAGAAGAAACACTTTCATTATCAAATGATCTTGGTTTTCTTCCAAGCGCTAAAATAATACCTTTACAAGTATAAGTTTTTTTATTTGTTTTTATAATTTTATAAGAAGTCTTATCTTCTATTTCTATAACTTCTTCATTAATAAAAGGTATATTCAAATTTAATATTTGTTCGTAAAAACTATAAGCAAGTTCAGGACCTGATATTTTATTAAATCCAGGATAATTTTCAATTGTAGATGATTTATTAAGTTGTCCACCAGGTGCACTTTTTTCCATAATGCAAACATTAATGTTAGCTCTTTTTAAATAAATTGCACTTGTTATTCCAGCAGGTCCACTTCCAACCACAATTACATCATAATCTAATTTCATAAACTCCTCCTAATTATCTAATGCTTTCTTTAATCTATTTGTTCTTGTATCTTTTTGTTTATAAAAGATAAGAAATAATCCTATTAAAAATAATATAATTGATATAAGCTTAGCAATTCTTAAGTTTCCAAGCATTAAACTATCAGTTCTAAGACCCTCGATAAAGAATCTTCCTATAGAATAAATACTAAAATATAATCCTGTTAATAGTCCATTTTTAGGATTTTTTACATATTTTCTTACTAAAATAAGAATTATAAATAAACCTATATCTAATAAAAACTCAAAGTAAAATGTTGGAAGATAGTAATTACCATTAATATACATACCATTTATTATAAATTTAGGAATATGTAAGCTTTGTAAATGTTCTAAAGAAGTAATCGCACCATGTGCTTCTTTATTAAAAAAATTACCCCATCTTCCAATTGCTTGAGCGAGAATTAAAGAAATACATAAAACATCTGTTATTTTTAAAATATTAACGTTTTTCTTTTTACAATAATAAACTATCCATAAAACTCCTCCGATTATACCACCATGTATGGCAAGTCCACCATTCCAAATTTCAAATATTTCAAGAATATTCTTACTATAATATGGAAGATTAAATAAAACATAATATATCCTTGCTCCAAGAATACCAAAAATAATGGTATAGAAAATTAAATCTGTTATAAATTCTTCGCTAAAACCCTTTTTAAGAAGTGTTTTATAAATAAGAAATGCTCCTGTTAACATACCAATTAAAATCATTACTGAATAATAATATATTTTTATAATACCTAAATCAACCATAACGGGATTCATAAAACTCCTCCTTTATAATATTTCTTTTAATTTTTTGATATCATCTATTAATATATATTTATCACTTTTTGGAAGTTTATTAAAATAATCAACCGCAATTACCTTTAATCCAACATTAAGTGCACCTTCAATATCCATTTTTAAACTATCCCCAATCATAAGACATTCCTCTTTTTTATTAGGATATATTGCTTTTAAAAAAGCTTCTGGTCTTGGTTTTAATTTTATTTCATCTCCACCGAAAACCTTAGTAAAATATTTATCTATTTTAGCATTTTTAAGTCTATTTTTTTGAATATTTGTAAAATAATTACTTAATATAACAAGTTCATATTTTTTACTTAAATAATCTAAAACATCTATTAAATCATCATCAATAAAAGATAATTTACTTTGTCTTTTTTCTAATTCTTCAATAAAACTTATATCTAAATTTAGATTTAAATTATTATTAATATCATTTAATAATATTTCTTTAGAAATTGTATCATGCTTATATTCTAAGTCATCTATTATTTTATCTACTTTTTTATAATCGGTATCTACTTTGTATTCTTCAAGTAAATATTTTAATTCTAAAGAATATTCATCTTTCCATATAATAAGTGTATTATCTAAATCAAATATAAGTTTTTTTATCATAAACTACTCCTCACAAATATTTTTTTAAATATTGTCCTGTATAACTTTCATTAACTTTAGTTATTTCTTCTGGTGTTCCTGCAAAAATAACTGTTCCACCTTTATCCCCACCTTCAGGACCTAAATCAATAATATAATCAGCAACTTTTATCATATCAAGGTTATGTTCAATTACGATTACTGTATCTTTATTATCTACTATTTTTTTAATAATTGCAAGTAAGTTTTCAATATCATAATTATGAAGACCTGTTGTTGGTTCATCCATTATGAAAACACTTTTACCTGTTGGTTTTTTTTGTAGTTCTTTAGCTAATTTTACACGACTTGCTTCTCCCCCAGATAATGTTGTAGCACTTTGACCAAGTTTTATATAACCAAGTCCTACCTCTTGTAATGTTTTTAATTTATGTTCAATTTTAGGAAAACTTTTAAAAAATTCTAAAGCCTCATTAACACGCATATCTAATACTTCACTAATATTTTTATCTTTAAATTTTATACTTAAACTTTCACTATTATATTTTTTCCCATGACATATTTCACATGGAACATAAACATCAGGTAAAAAATGCATTTCTATTTTTTTAACACCATCACCACGACAAGCCTCACATCTACCACCTTTTACATTAAAACTAAATCTTCCTTTATCATAACCAAGCATTTTTGCTTCTTTAGTAGTTGCGAATAATTCTCTAATATCATCAAATACACCAGTGTATGTCGCAGGATTACTTCTTGGAGTCCTTCCAATTGGATCTTGAGAAATATGAACTACTTTATCAACGTATTCAAGACCTTTAATTTTTTTAAATCTACCAGGTTTAACTTTTGAACCATATATTTCACTTGTTAATTTTTTATATAAAATTTCATTAACAAGTGTGCTTTTACCACTTCCTGATACTCCGGTTACACAAGTAAATGTTCCAAGAGGAAATTTTACATTAATATTTTTTAAGTTATTCTCACAAGCACCTTGTATTTCAAGATACTTACCATTTCCTTTCCTTCTTGTTTTAGGAAGTTTTATACACTTTTTGCCACTTAAATAGTTACCAGTAATACTATTATCACAACTTGCTACTTCTTCTGGTGTCCCGCATGCGACAACTTCACCACCTTGTTCTCCTGCAAGAGGGCCAATATCAACAAGAAAATCACTTCTTCTCATCGTATCTAAATCATGTTCGACCACTACTAAAGTATTTCCTAAATCTCTCATACTTAACATTGCATCAATAAGTTTATCATTATCTTTTTGATGCAGTCCAATACTAGGTTCATCTAAAACATATAAAACTCCTGTTAATCTTGTTCCTATTTGGGTAGCAAGCCTTATTCTTTGAGATTCTCCTCCGGATAATGTTGAAGCTTCTCTATTAAGAGTTAAATAATCAAGTCCAACATTTATTAAAAATGATAATCTATCTTTTATTTCTTTGATTAAAAGTTTAGAAATTTGTTCTTGTTCTTCATTTAACTTTAAATCTGATAAAAAATTATATATTTCAGTAATATTAAGTCTTGTTAATTCATCTATATTTTTACCATTTATCTTAACAGATAAAACTTCTTCTTTTAATCTTGCACCATGACATGTTGGACAAGGAAGCTCTATCATATATTTATCAATCCATTCTCTTATCCAATCACTATTAGTTTCAATATATCTTCTTTCTAAATTATTAATAATACCTTCGAATAATCCTGTATTATTATATATAGTTCCGCTTTTAGCAGAATAATTAAATCTAATTAGTTCATCACTTCCATATAAAATAATATCTAATTCTTTTTTAGATAACTTATTTATAGGTTTAGATAAATCTATACCAAAATGCTTACAAGCACTTTCTAATCTTTTAAAATAAATACCATCACTATCATCACCCATTGTAACAATTCCACCATCATAAATACTTTTTGTTTTATCAGGCATAATCAAATCAGGATCTATTATTTTTTTAAAACCAAGTCCCTTACAATCAGGACATGCCCCATAAGGAGCATTAAAACTAAAAATACGAGGTTCTAATTCATCTAATGAAAAATTACAATAAGGACAAGCAAACTTTTCACTAAATACTAACTTTTCTTTACCTAAAACATCAATTACTACTTTACCATCACTTAATTTACAAGCTTGCTCTAAACTTTCATATAAACGACTTCTAATATCAGATTTTATAACAAGTCTATCTATAACAACAAATATATTATGTTTTTTATTTTTATCCAAAGAAATATCCTCACTTAAATCATACATAACATCATCTATATAAACTCTTACATATCCTTCTTTTCTAAATTTATCTAATGTATCTATAAAACTACCTTTCTTACCTTCCACAACAGGAGATAAAACTACTATTTTACTATTTTCATCAAGAAGAAGTAATTTATTTGTCATCTCTTCAATACTTTGATTTTTTATAGGTATATTATGATTAGGACATATAGGCACTCCTATTTTAGAAAAAAGAAGTCTTAAATAATCATATATTTCAGTTACTGTTCCTACAGTACTTCGTGGGTTATTATTAGTTGTTTTTTGATCTATTGATATCGTAGGAGATAACCCTTCGATACTGTCAACATCTGGTTTTTGACTATTACCAAGAAATTGTCTTGCATATGAATTTAAACTTTCTAAATATCTTCTTTCCCCTTCAGCACATAATGTATCAAAAGCTAAACTACTTTTACCACTTCCACTTACGCCAGTCATTACAATAAATTTATTCTTAGGAAGTTCAATATTTATATTTTTTAAATTGTTTTCACGAGCCCCCTTAATTACTATCTTATCCATACACTACACCTCTTTTAGACATATTATACACCATTTTTTTAAAATTATATATAACAATTTATGGAAAAAAATATTTTTTTCTATTATAATAAAGAAAAGGAGATATTATATGATAACAAAAAATAAACCCAGGATAGATAAAGTTAATTATTATCTTGATATTGCAGAAACTGTATTAGAAAGATGTACTTGTTTAAGAAGAAAATTTGGTGCCGTTATTGTTAAAAATGATGAAATTATTTCAACAGGTTATGCTGGAGCTCCAAGAGGTAGAAAAAACTGTAATGAACTTGGATATTGCGCTAGAGAAAAAATGCAAATACCAAGAGGAGAAAGATATGAGATGTGTAGAAGTGTTCATGCTGAACAAAATGCCATCATAAGTGCCGCAAGAAGAGACTTAATAGATTCTACCCTTTACCTTGTAGGAAAAGAAGCTATAGATGATTCATATGTAAAAAATGCTAATCCTTGTATCTTATGTAAAAGATTTATTTTAAATGCCGGGATAAAAGAAGTAATAATAAGAAAAGATAAAAATAATTACGAAGTAATCAACACAAAAACCTATATTGATAACGATGAAAGTTTAGATGAAAAATTTGGATACTAAAAAAAGTTTAAGAATACTTACCTATCTTAAACTTTTTTATTATTCATAAAATTACTTAATTCCTACTTCTTTCATTTTTGGTTTTTTTAGTTCTTTTCCAATAAATACCCATGTAGGGTTATTTATTGGAAATTACAAGGCGGGAAGAGGCGTCGTCGAAACGGTTACCACCGACGGGGTAGAAGTAAAACACGCCTGCATCCGCATCTTTGCCATAGTTACCACTACGCATGAACCAAGGGCTACTCGAATTAACGAAGCTAGCGTAATCACTATACCATTCTTGTGTTTCGGTTAATGCATGTCCTGTATATGATGTTCCTGTATAATTATTATAATATTTAGTATCTGGTAAACTACTAAATCCTGAATTACTTATTGTATTGCTATACACTCCCATGACATATTCTGTTGCACCACCACTCATATCATATATGCCATATATTGTTCCTGTTGTTGATGCATCTTTTCCTAATGTTGTATTATATACTCCATTTGTATCTGTTTTAAAACTTCCTGCTGGTGCTCCATACCCTGTTTTATATGAACTATTATTGTTTATCCCTATATCAATACATGTTGTACTACTCATACATCTTCCATATATACTTTGGGTTAGGTATGCTACTGCTCCCCATTCATTATTTTTACTCATATGTGTATCTACTTCAGTATTTACAAACCCAAAACTATTTCCACTTTGTTCCATACTTCTTGATGCAAAGAAGAAATTACTTACACTATTAAATCTTAAACTTTTTACATTTGGTTTTATTATTATTCCATTAGCATTGCTACATGTTTCATTTGTGCATCCTAAATTATCAGCAGTTTCACTTGATGCTAAAGTTGTATGTCCTATTTCAAACTTACCATACCAAAATCCACTTAACTCTTTATCTCCGAATGTAAAGGCATCTATTGCTGTTTCATTTTGCTTTACAAATGTTACATCTATTGCTCCAATATTAAAATAGCCCCAATGCGCATATTCAACAGCGCAATCAGAAGAATCAAGATAACTCGGATCACTACATCCCTTTGCTCCTTTAATAGAATCAAAATCTGTTGTATTAACTTTAAATCTTGGTATCCATACCCACATTGTTGTTATATCATCCATTGGTATTGTTGTTCCAACATCTGCATTTAAATAAGTTTGTCTATTTGTATCTTTTACTGTTACAGCATTAGCCCACATTCCTTTTTTATCTCCACTTGATTCATAACTATACCATTGATAATTAGAATTTTTATTATTTGCATCCGCTTTTTTCCATGTTTCATTTGTTTCATCATAATAAACTGGTATCATATTTGATGCTAGTATTGGAGTATTGGCACCACTTGTATCTAAAGGTATCTCTTTTCCAATATATGTTATTGTTGCTTTTCCATTTCCTGTATTTATTCCTTCAGTCGTTGATGCTGCAGTTAAGTAGTATGTATTATTTAAAAGACATCCTGATGGATAACTGCTTGCTGTTGATGATGTATAAACATATCCACTTCCTCCACCTGAGTATTTATCATAGTTTGTTGAGTCTGAGTATGATGTCCCAGCACCACCACCGTAGAAGCCTCCACCTCCACCTGATGCTCCATATTTATAGTTGTTTCCTGAAGTTGATGCTGAACCTCCTTGTCCAAAACTTCCTCCTGTTCCTGCAGATGTTTGAGTACCTGCATAACCTGATTGACCTGTTACTCCACTTGTTCCTCCTCCAGCATATCCTGAAGTTCTATTATTACTTCCTGATCCTCCACCTGCTACGATTACTCTTGCATATAAACTATTTTGTCCTATTCTTATATCTGTTGCTCCACCACCAGCTTGTCCGTAAGTATATGTACTATTATAATCTCTATTAAATCCGTTACCTCCACCATTAAATCCACCTGGTACTGCTGTTTTTGTTGTTGTCACTGTTTGAGGTTGTCCTCCTACACACACATATAATGTTGTTCCTTTTGTTAGATGTACTATTCCTTTTGAATATCCTCCTAAACCTCCAACATATGTTGTATTATAATTTCCTCCTTGTGCTCCCCATACTTCTAAATTATAATAACCATCTGATTTTGCTATATATGTAGTACATTCTCCTGTATATTCAAAGTTAGTTGTATAATTTATTTTACCTACTTTTCCTTCGATTACATTACTACTTGTTTTTGTAAAACTAAATAATGCATAACTTGTATATCCTACACTTATTAGTATAATTAAAATAATTGCAAATAAAAAATAACTATTTATTATTTTAATATCTGTTTTAAAAAAACTTATTACTTTTTTCACTATACCACAACCTTATTTTATTAACTTTATAAATTAATTATATAAAACACCCCCCCCAGGTTGTCAATATTTTTTATAAATTTTAACAATAAAACCATAATAAAAACAATAGTTTTTATCATAACTATTGTTATCTTTTTAAATATTTTTCAAATATTTCTTTAACAAAAAATTTATATTCAATATTTTTATTTTCTTCAACTTCTAAAGTACATATCGGAGGAAATAAAACACACCACCAATTATCTCCTTCCCCATTTCCTAAAGTTACAACAAGTGATTCATAGTTTCCTTCTTCATATATTACATCTTTATATTCTTTTTTTGGAAAATAATTATCACCAAAATTAATTGTAAAAGTTGTATTATAATTTAAATCTTCTAAAGTTTCTTTAACTTTATTTTTATATTTATCCATATTTTTTTCTATTATAATTCTTGATGTTTCAATTGTATTACTTGTTTTTAAATCATTAGTTACTTCTTTTTCTAAAACATCTTTTACTTTTATTTTTATATATTGATCATTAGTACTATTACTATTAGCTATAATTCTAAATCTTATTGATTCATCTGGTATAACATAGTAATCTTTTTTACTTGACAACATTAATAATATAATCATTATAATACTTACAAATATTAAAATCTTTTTCATAAAAAATCATCCCTCACATATGTAATGGATGATTTTAATATTTTTTATTCAAGATTATTTAAAATAAATATATATCTATCTAAATCATTATAATCTTTTTTACAAATTATTTTACTATCTTTAAAATATTCTTTTATTATATTTATAATATCTTCTTTTAAATCATATCCTATTTCAAAAGCAATTATACTTTTATCATTTAAATTTTTCTTACATGTTTTTAATATTTCTTTATAATATTTAAGACCATCATCTCCCCCATAAAGTGCTAAAGATGGTTCATATTTTTTAACAATATTATCAATTTCTTTAGTATTATTTTTTATATATGGTGGATTACTTATAATAACATCAAAATTATCATTAACTCTTTTTAACATATCACTGTTAATAAAATTAACATCAGTATTTAAATAAATACTGTTTTTCTTAGCCACTTTTAAAGCTTTTTTAGATATATCAATACATGTTACATCAAAACTATTATTTAACTTTTTTAAAGTTATTCCAATTACTCCACTTCCAGTACCTAAATCACATATTTTTACTTTATCATTAAAGTATTTATTTATTAAGTTATAAACTTCTTCCACTAAAACTTCTGTTTCTGGTCTTGGAATTAATACATTTTTATTAACATAAAATTTATTTCCAAAAAAATATGCTTCATTAAGTAAATATGCTAAAGGTAAATTATTATTTAACATTTTTTTATATTTATTTATTACTTTTTTATCAGTTATTTCTTCTAATTTAAATAAATCTAATTTAGGTAAATCTAAAAGAAAAGATAAAATTATCTTTTTCTCATCATTTGAATAATTTGATTTTATATTTAATAAATCATTAATTTTCATAATTACCTGCTAATTTTCTTTTTTGATCTTCATTTATTAAAGCTTCGATTATTTCATCAAGTTCACCTTCCATAACTCTATCAAGCTTATTAACAGTAAATCCTATTCTATGGTCAGTAACTCTATTTTGAGGATAATTATATGTTCTTATTTTTTCACTTCTATCCCCTGTACCTACTTTACTTCTTCTTTCAGCACCATATTCTTCTTCTTGGCGTCTTACTTGTTCTTCATAAAGTTTTGATTTTAATATTTCTAAAGCTTTAGCTCTATTTTGTTGTTGACTTCTTTCATTTTGACAAGTGACAACAACCCCTGTTGGAATATGTGTTATTCTAACAGCAGAATCAGCTGTATTAACACTTTGTCCTCCTGCTCCACCTGAACGGTAAACATCTATTTTTAAATCCGCTGGGTTAATATCTATTTCAACATCACTAACTTCTGGAAGTATTGCTACCGTTGCAGTTGATGTATGAATTCTTCCTCCTGATTCTGTTTCTGGTATTCTTTGAACGCGATGTGCTCCACTTTCATATTTTAATTTAGAATAAACATTATCCCCTTTAACTAAAAACTCAATTTGAGAGTATCCTCCAACATCACTAGGTTCAGCATTAATTATTTCTGTTTTAAATCCTTGTTTTTCAAAATATTTTTGATACATTCTAAATAAATCTCCTGCAAAAATATTTCCTTCATCTCCACCTGCTGCCCCACGTATTTCCATGATAGCATTTTTACCATCATTAGGATCTTTAGGTAAAAGTAAAACTTCTAATTTCTTTTCTATTTCTTTTTTTTCATTTTCTAAAGTTTCTAACTCTTCTTTTGCTATATCTTTAAGTTCATTATCTTTTAAAAGTTCTTTATCTTCTTCAATATTATTTAATATATTTTTATAATTTTTATAAACTTCTACTATTTCACTTAAATCACTTTGTTCTTTAGAAAGTTTAGTTAATAACGAAATATTTTTTAAAGTTTCTTCTTTTGTTAATTCTTCTGTTATTTCATTATACTTTTTTAAAGTTTCTTCTAATCTATCAATCATGTTTTACCTCCTTATTAAGGTTCAATATTATCTAAGTCTTCCTCATCCACGATTACTAAATTCTTATAATCATCAAGGTCATCCCCTAAATCATCATCCGGATTTTCATCATATATTATATCTTTATCTTCTTCCTCTTCTTCATATTCATCTTGTTCTTCTTTTTCTATTTCTTCAAGTTCTTCCATATCTTCTAAAGCTTCTTCTATTTTTAATACTTTAACTGAATGATTTTTCTTTAAATCCCAAAGTCCGTCATCTAGTAATAAAAATCTTTTATCTTTAGTTAAAGAAGTATAAAAAGCTCCGATTTTATTTTCATATGTTTTTTCTCCTAAATCAAGTAAATTACATATTTTTTTAAATAATTCTGCAGTTGTTTTTTTTGTGCTTTCTTCTAGTATTAAATTAGCTATATCATTATATGACATTAATTCTAAATCTTCTTTTTTCATTTTATCAACTTTCATATTGATTACATCCTTTCTGCTGGTGCTACTCCAATTAATTTTAAAGAGTTAGCTATAATTATTTTAACTGCTTTTATAAGCATTATTCTTTCATATGTATATTTTTCATTATCTGTTACTATTTTTTCTTCTGAATAATAAGAATGGAATACTGTTGCTAGTTCATATACATAGTTTGTGATTAAATGAGGTTCTTTTTTTAAAGCACTTTTTTTTACTACTTTTTTAAACTCATTTAATTTTTCTAAAACATTATATGCAGTTTCACTATCTATTGTTTCAAATTTATAATCTTCTTTTAATGAATAATCTTGATTTCTTAAAATAGAACAAATTCTTGCATGAGCATAATTTACATAAAATACAGGATTTTCATTAGAATTTTTCTTTGCTAGATCTATATCAAAATCCATTTGTGTATCCATACTTCTTGATGTAAAAAAGTATCTTATCGCATCTTTGCCACTTTCTTCAACTAAGTCATTTAAAGTAATTGTATTACCTGTTCTTTTTGATATTTTATATTCTTCACCATTTTTAATTGCTCTAACCATTTGAATAAGAAGAACAGAAAGTTTATCAGCATCTTGTCCTAACATTGTAACTGATGCTTTTAATCTTGAAACATAACCATGATGATCTGCTCCGAAAACATCAATTAATTTATCATAACCACGATTTAATTTATCTAAATGATATGCAATATCTGGCATAAAATATGTATATGATTTATCTTGTTTAACTAAAACACGATCCTTTTCATCACCAAATAAAGTTGTTTTTAAAAATATCGCACCATCTTGTTCATAAGTATATCCTAATGAAGTTAATTTAGAAAGAGCTTCCTCAACAAGATTTCTATCTCTTAATTCTTGTTCGCTAGTCCATACATCAAAATTAACACCAATGTTAGCTAAATCTTTTTTTATTCCTCCGAGAAAATATTCTAAACCTTTTTTCCAAAATACTTTTATATCACTAGTTAAATAGCCATCTTTTTTTTCATCATACATTTTTTGTGCTACTTCAATGATTTCTTTACCATAGTAATAATTTTCTTTCATTTTAAAATCTAAACCACATATTTCTTTATATCTTTCATAAATACTTAATGCCATGTTAATCATTTGATTTCCTGCATCATTTATATAATATTCTTTTGTAACATCATAACCATTAAATGATAAAATATTCGCAAGACTATCTCCAATACAAGCTCCACGAGCATGTCCTAAATGAATTGTACCTGTTGGATTAACACTAACAAATTCTATATTAACTTTTTTATGTTCTCCAAGATTATTCTTTCCATAATTATTTTCAAGTTTTATTATTTCTTTTAATTCTTCAAATAAATATGTTTTATTAACAAAAAAGTTAATAAATCCTGGATTTTTTATTTCAATACTTTCTATTAAATCAGATGAAATATTATTCTTTACTAAATTAGCTATTTCAATCGGAGATTTTCCAAGTTTTTTACAACATTTCATAGCTACATTACTTGAGTAATCACCATTACTTCTATCTTTAGGTATTTCAATAATTATATCTTCTTCTAAATCTAAATCATTTAATACATTTTTTATTAATTTTTTTAATTCTAATTCAATATTCATAAGTTAACCTCCTTATAAGATAACTTAAAACAAAAGTCTTCCTCATTTACTCGATAATTAATTATATACGATGTATCTTCTTTTATCAATTGTTTTATTATTATTTTACTAAATATTTTACTATTTTCTTCTAATTCATTTAAGTAATATATACTTTCTTTATTATTAAAGTCTAATAACGAAGTAAATTCATCACTTTTTCGAACGAATAAAAGACTATTTATATCAAATTTATAATCTATATTATCATTATTAAATATAATTTCATCATTATTTATAAAACCATTAACATTTATTTTAAAATCATTTGCTTCTAAAAATATAATAACTTCTTTAATAATAATCATCCTTTCAAAAATTACATAAAATCAATTTCGACATAAATTATAACACAAGACTTCAAATATGTAAAATTATTTTTTTAACACATATTTTTTTATATTTATTTCATACTAATTTTAGGATTAAAATGGTGATAATATGAAAAAAATAAAACTACTTTTACAAATATTTGTTATTTGTCTTATCATTTTCACAAGTATTAATTTAATAGGTAAATTATATGCTTTATGTACTCCAAAATTTGATATTAAAAGCGCTAATAGTTTTTATATGTATGATAATAAACTTGAACTAGTTTTTTACGGTAAAGGTGAAGATAAATGGATAGATTTAAAAGATATGAATAATAATATTATTAATTCTACCATAGCAGTTGAAGATAAAAACTTTTATAAACATAATGGTTTTAATTTTTTTAGAATAGCGAAAGCTATGTTTGAAAACTTAAAAAGTGGAAAAATAGTTCAAGGAGCATCCACAATAACTCAACAATATGCTAAAAATTTATTTTTAAGTTTTGATAAAACATGGAAAAGGAAATGGCAAGAAATGTGGATTACTTTTGAACTTGAAACACATTATTCAAAAGATGAAATCCTTGAAGGATATTTAAATACCATAAATTATGGTAATAACTGTTATGGAATAGCTAATGCCAGTAAATTTTACTTTAATAAAGATGTTAAAGATTTAACCCTTGCTGAAGCATCCATTCTTTCTGGTATACCAAATTCTCCTTATTATTATGAACCAATTAATAATTATGAAACAGCCAAAAAAAGACAAAAGATAGTTTTACAAAGAATGTATGAAAATAAATTTATAACAAAAGAAGAAATGAATAATGCTTTAGAAGAAGAATTAAAACTTTATGGAGAAAAAACAGATCTTAACCTTACAACCCTTGCTTATTATAAAGACGCTGTTATGGAAGAATTAAATAGTCTAAAAGAAATACCAGATAACTACATTGAAACAGGGGGTCTTAAAATATGGACTTCACTTGATATTGATGCTCAAACTGCTTTAGAAAAAGGTATAAAATATAATTTAATAGATGATGATATTCAAACATCAAAAGTAATGATGAACTCAGATAATGGAGAAATAATTGCCTTAATCGGAGGAACATCTTATAACAAAACAACTTACAATAGAGCAACATCTTCCATAAGACAACCCGGTTCTACTGTTAAACCCTTTTTATACTATAATGCTTTAGAAAACAATTTTACTCCCAGCACAACCTTTTTAAGTGAAAGAACAACTTTTTATTTTGATGAAAATAAAACTTACTCTCCTAAAAACTCTGACAATGTCTATGCCAATAAAAATATAACAATGGTTCAAGCAATTGCATATTCGGATAATATATATGCTGTTAAAACTCATCTTTTCTTAGGTCAAGAAAACCTCGTTAATACTTTAAGAAAAACAGGTATAACCACTAATCTTGAAGCAAATTACTCACTTCCATTAGGAACAAATGAAGTAAATATAATTGAACTTACCTCAAGTTATGCTGCTTTAGCAAATGGTGGAATAAAAGTAAAACCTCATTTAATAAGAAAAGTTGAAGATACTTATGGTAATATTTTATATAAATATAATGAAAAAAAAGAACAAATACTAAACCCTAGCTTAACTTTTATAATAAGTGAAATGTTAACAAGTACATATGATGCTAGCCTTATTGATTATGCTTACCCTACATGTATAAATATGTTAAGTAATATGACTCATAAATATGCCTTAAAAAGCGGAAGTACTGATACAGATGCTTGGGTTATTGGTTATACAAATGGTATTGTCTTAGCAAGTTGGTCTGGATATGATGATAATACAAAAATTAACTCTAATGTTGTTGGAGGAAATAAAAAATCATGGATAAATGCAATGGAAGATTACTTAAAAGATAAAGAAAGTAAATGGTACAATATCCCTGATAATGTTGTTGCAGTATTAATAGATCCTACAACAGGAAATATTGCTACGAATAAAGATAAAAACAAGAAAATTATGTATTATTTAAAAGGTACTGAGCCTATTAAATAACACTTAAAAAAGAAAAATTATTTTTCTAATTTTTCTTCTATATCATAATTTCTTTCAAGGCTTTCACTATATAAATATATTATTTTTTCATTTCACCTAAATTTTTAAGAAAAAGTTTTATTTTTTTATTGGTAAAAGCAGGCAAATATTTGTCCATGTCA
>HF999801.1:28504-35271 GCA_000434175.1 Mycoplasma sp. CAG:611 | reverse complement strand
AGTCCATGTCAATTGGTGGCACACTGTGCCACCTTTTTTAAAACACATATAAAACTACTAAGCCTTCTTAAACTAACAACTTTTGTTTTTCATTAATTATTTTATATGTTGTTTTATATATATTCTTATTAGTGCAATACTTCATTACTAAATAATTACCTTCCTTTGCTACGAGTACTCCAATTGTAGGATTAAAACTTTCTTTTTTCATATTTTCATCGACATAATTTATATAATATTCTAATTGTCCTATATCTTCTTTCTTTATTTTTCTTGTTTTTAATTCTATTACAACATAACACAAAAACTCTGTATTAAAAAATAATAAATCACAATAAGACTCTCCCATCCTCACTTCTTTTCCTATATAAGCATAACCATGTCCTAATTCAAGTAAAAATATCTCTAATTCTTTTCTTATTATCTTAGCTAATTTTTCTTCACTTACATTATCTAAATCTTCATTTATTGTTATTAACACTGGATCTTTTAATGTATCTTTTATTGTTAATACTTCATTTTTATCACTAATTAATTTTATATTTTCTTTATCTGCCAAGCTTAATCTTTCAAATGCATTATTTTTTACTTCTTTCTTTAACTCCCTTGCACTTAGATTCTTTTTTATACACATATTAATATAATAATTTCTTTTATTTTCATTTTTTATTGGCAAAAGTATTCGTATATTACTCCATGTCAATGTGTGGCACACTGTGCCACACATCTTAAATTCACTATAAAACTGCCTAAATCTTCTTAAATTGCTGGCATCATAACCTTTACCAAACTTTTCTGTTAATTCTACACTCCAAGTTTTTATAAGCTTATTACCATAAGTATCATGTTCTTCCCCTCCTTGTGCTTCGATAAGTAACTTCCCTATTTCAAAAGTTTAAACAAAAACTTAAGTTAATTGACAAAATTACAGTTAAATGATATTATATACAACAATTGTTTATACATTTTATATTAAATTTAGTGTATAATTATAAAAAAGAGGTGTTTATATGCAAAAAAAAGAATGTTCTAAATTTCCAAAAGGATTCTTTAACCAACCTCGAAATACAATAAGCATGAAAGAAGCCTTAAGTGGTGTTGTTCCCTTCAAATGGAGTAACAATGTACTAAAAGGAAAAAGCAAAGTAAAAATAATATCAACAAAAAATAGTTAGCATTATCTGCTAACTATTTTTATTTTTTATAAATGGTGCGCCCAAAGGGAGTCGAACCCCTAACCTTTTGGTCCGTAGCCAAACGCTCTATCCAATTGAGCTATGGGCGCATAATTAACAATTACTAGTTAATTATAACCCAATTATTAATTTTTTTCAAGATGTTTTATCTAATTTCAAAATAATTTCCTGAGTCTAAATATAATGTACCTTTTTTTCCTTCAAATTTTGTTATAGCGTCATTATATTTATTTAAAAGTTCCATCTTTGTTAAAGTTATATAAACATAATTACCATCATTCATATAAAGAAAAAATCTATCTTCATCAATTGTATTAGGATCATATTTTATTTCTGATATTTTTTGTTTTACTTTATTATCTAACAAAATATATTTATTTACAAAAATATCATATTTTGTATCAGGAACATAATTAATTAAAGTAGGAACAACAATACCATTTAATGAAACTTCTTTTTTATTTTCTAAAACGTATTTAGAAGTATTTTGATTATAAAATAATATTTCATATTCATCTACATAAATATATAATTTATTAAATAGTCTTTTTTTAATTTTAACATCTTTTACTAAGATATTACTTTTTAATTTCTTTTTTATTGAATTTGATGATACTTTATAAAAATTAGGATAATCATTTAATCCTGCGATATCTATTATTTCTTGATCGCTTAAATAATTATTATTTAAAACATAAATATTTTTAATATTAGGACCAAATCCATAATAAACTAAGTTTCCAATACCAAAAAGAATTAAAATAATTACACAAAACTTAATAAATCCCTTTTTTACCTTTTTCTTTTGTTTCTTCATATAAACCTCTTTTTAATCAAAATTAAATAACTCTTGTTCTTGTTTTAACTCTATATTAAATTTTTCTTTTACTTCTTTCTTAGCTAAATTTATCAAATCTAAAACATCTTTCCCTGTTGCATTATCTTTATTTATAATAAAGTTAGCATGTTTTAAACTTATCATTGCTCCCCCGATTTGTTTACCTTTTAAATTACATTCTTCAACCAATCTTCCCGCAAAATCATTAAAAGGATTTCTAAAAACAGACCCTGCAGATGGATATTCAAGTGGTTGTGTTTCCATCCTTTTTTCTTTTCTTTTATTAACAACTTCTTCGATTAAAGAAATATCTTTTTTTTCTAACTTTAAAGTAGCACTTAAACATATAAGATTTTCTTCCATTAATCTAGAATGCCTATAACTAAAATCTAATTCATCTTTATTTAAAGTTACTATATTCATATTTTCATCAAGAGCAGTAATTTTTTCTAACACAAAACTCATATCTTGTTTATAAGCCCCAGCATTCATATAAACTGCTCCCCCAATTGTACCAGGAATACCATTTGCCCATTCTAAACCACTAAGTCCAAGTTTAATAACTTCTTTAGCTAATTTCATTAAACTATAACCTGCTTCTACTTCAATTACTTCATCATTTATTTTTAAATTATTTAATGAACTTAATTTTATAATAACTCCATCATATATTTTATCACTAGGAATAATATTAGAACCATTTCCAAATATTTTATAATTTATATTGTTTTCTTTAAATAAAGTTAATGCCTTTTTTAAAGATGTAACATCCTTAGGATAGAAAACATATTTACTTATTCCTCCAACTTTTAAAGTTGTAAGTGTTTTTAAACTAACATTTTCTTTTATATCTCCATCATTCTCAAGTAAATTTATAATTTCTTCAAGTTTTAACATTTTTTCACCTTCTAATTATTTGTTAATTTTTTTATTTCTTCATATATTAAAGTAGCACTATTATTTACTCCTAATTTTTTAGCATTACTACTTATCTTATTATATAATTTTTTATCTTTTAATAAAATATCTATTTCATTTATTAATTTTTTAACATCAAAATTTTTTTCTTCAATTAAAATACATGCATCGTTATTTTTTAATGATAAAGCATTTAAATATTGATGATTATTAGCAACATATGGACTTGGAATAAGAATACTAACAAGTCCTAAAGATAAAATTTCTGAAATTGTTGTTGCTCCTGCTCTTGATATGATTATATCAGTAAATTTTAATACTTCAGGCATATCTTTAATATAAGGAACTACTTTTATATTAGAACTTTTACCTATTTTAGAATTTATTTCATCATAAGAAGAATTACCTGTTACAAAAAGTATTTCATAATTTTTTTTCATAAATAATTCTTTATTTTCTACTATTTTATCATTTATTGAACTTGCTCCAAGAGATCCTGTTGTTATAAGAACAAGTTTTTTATTATTATTTAAATTATATTTACTTTTATCACCAATCTTAGAATTTAAAACAACTTCACTTCTTGGATTGCCTGTAAATACACCATTTTTAAAATATTTTAAAGTATCTTTTATAGATACACATACAACATTAGCATATTTACTTAAAAATTTATTTGCTTTTCCAGGAACACTATTTTGTTCGTGTAAAATAATTGGAATATTAAGTTTATGTGCTGCTAAAACAACAGGAACAGTAACATATCCTCCTACTCCAACAACGACATCTGGTTTAAAACTTTTCATTATTTTAGAACATTTATCTATTCCTTTTAAAGTACTTGTTAAACATTTAAGACAAGTAATAGGATTTTTACTTAAACCATTTATTTTTATTCCTTCATAATCTATATTCATGTTAGGAATAATATCTTTTTCCATACGATTAGTTGTTCCTATATATAATATTTCACAAGATTTATCCATTTTTTTTATTTTATCTATAATTGATATCGCAGGATATATATGACCACCAGTTCCTCCTGCTGTTATAATTACTTTCATAACACACCTCATATAATATATTTATTTATTTATTTAATTATATCATAAATTTATAATAAAAATGAAAGATTTTAAAAATATCTTACATTTTTACTTAAACATTTCTAAAACTGCTTCTTCATATACTTTTTTAGCCTTTTTAACACCATCAGAAGTTAATTTTATATAGTTTTCAATCATAACACCTGAATTAATTTCTAAAACATAATATTTATTATCAATAGTTTTAATAATATCAATACTACCAAAACCTAAATTTATCTTTTTACTAACATCTTTTGCCATCTTACTAACAATAGTTTTTGTTTCTTTTAAAATATCTTCATTTATTATTGAACCTTTAGATAAATTAAATTTAAAATCATAAATAAACTCTTCATTATTTTTTAATATCTTATTATAATTAATTTTTTTCTTTAAATTATTTTTATTACTAAAATAATTTATATTAAACTCTTTTAATAAATCAATTAATTTATCTTTACCATTACCTATTACTACAGGATTAATTTTTTCATATATTATTTTAATTTCATTATTTAGTAAAATAACTCGATATTCATTTTTTACATTATAATAAGGGCATAAACTAATTGAAAAATTATATTTTAATAAATAATTATATATTTTTTTTAATTTATTTTTAGTAGTAATATGATATACTCCATCACCACATGTACCATTATTAACTTTTAAAATAACATTTTTATTATATTTTAAAAATAAATCATAACAATATTTAAAACTATTATAGTTTTTAGCATAAGAATTATGATTATTTGGTCTAAATAAAATATGATGTTTACAAACTTTAATATTTAAAGAATTTAATAATTCATATGTAGCATATTTATCATCTAAGATTAACCCTAAAGAATGACTATTTAAACCAAATTTATAACCATTTATATACCTAATTTTATTATCTTTTGTTAATTTAATTATTAAATCACACGATAATACTTCATATGATAAATTATTTTCTAATGCTATTTGTTTTATTATTCTTTGAAGATTTTTCATAAAGCACCTACAATAAATATAAAATAATTCCACTTACTACTGATATTAAATAAGTTAAAATTAAAATATTTATATTTTCTTTCATATTTTTATTTGATTTAAATAATATAATTATAGCTATACCACTATTAACTAAAAGTCCAGAAATTAATGATGCAAAATCAATTGCATTTTTTAAATATAATTCTGTAAGAAGAATACTAGATCCACAATTAGGAATAAGTCCTATTAAACTTGTAATAAAAGGACTAAAAATACTATTTTTAAGTAATAGTTTTGATAAATAATTATGACCTAAATATTCAAAAATAATATTCATAATAAAAGTTATTACCAAAATAAATAAAAATGTTTTTAAAGTATGAATAATTGTAGAAACAAATACACTCTTTTCACAATGACAGTTTTCTTCATTGCATATATGATAATCTAAATTATTTATTTTTTTCTTTTTCCTTATAATGAAATCTATTATTATTCCACAAAACATACCAATAAATATTTTTATAATAAGAATTTTAAATATTAAATTAATATCAACATTATGTGATAATAAAACAGGTAACATCTCATCACTAGTAGATAAATAAATAGCTATAAGCGTTCCTAAACTAATTATTCTTGTTACATATAAATTAGTAGCTAAAACACTAAAACCACATTGAGGAAAAGCTCCAAATAAGCTTCCTAAAACAGGCCCATATTTGTTTGACTTTGTAATTATTTTTTGAGTTTTATTACTTAATTTATGCTCTACTAATTCAATAATTAAAAAGGCAATAAATAAAAATGGTAATAGTTTTATTCCATCTATTAAAGTATCTTTTATAATATCTAACATAAAATCATCTCCACTTAATAAGCATTTATAATTATATAAGTATTAAAAAAGAAAGTCAAGCAAACTTTCTTTAAAATCAATTCATTAATTTATTAATTTCTTTATTTCTTCAAATGCTTCATGTTTCTTTTTATAATTTTCAAAATAAGCATTAAATTCTTCATCTGTTAAATATCTAACTTCTTTTATTTCTTCTTTATCTTCTTTAGGTTTTTCTTCATAATCTAATTTTTTTATTATTTTATTTGCTAAATATTTTATAAGTAATGTTATAAACCAAATTAAATATACTGTTGTATTAGCTTGAATTAATACCATTAATGTTTCATTATTATATATTGATGTTTTTTCAAATATATCAATATTTCCTTTTACTATAATATCAATAGATAAAACAAATAATAAAACTGATATAGTAAATAACATTACATTACTAATAACTATAAATTTAGATTTTTCTTTTTTTAAAATCATTTTTACTAAAATAAGTATTCCAATAATCATTAAGCATAAATACGCAATAATACTTGGAAAGTATAAATAAGTAAATAATTTAGTTACTAAATTATCAAAAAATTTAGTAAATGAACTACCATAGTTAAATATAATTAATATAAATGATATAAAATATAAAACTGTTACAATTATTTTTAAATTTCTATTATTTGATTTTTTAGATAAAACAAGAGTTAATGTAGCTGCGATTAAAAGAAATAAAATTATAACAAAAAAAGGTGAAGATGAAATTAGAGAAAAAAGTAATTTTATTCTTTCAAAAAATGTTATATCTTCCATAATTTTCATCTTCCCTTCTTTTATTCTTTATTTATTAATTCTGCAATTACAACAGTTTGTTTATTTTTTGTCCCCCAAGTACATGTAACTAA
>HF999801.1:3495-28466 GCA_000434175.1 Mycoplasma sp. CAG:611 | reverse complement strand
AAACTTGTTACATCATTATTTCTATAAATTGAAACATAACCAGTTTTATTAACTGTATATTTTTTTGTTACTTTATATGTATACTTTTTATTTTTATAATTGACATAAATTAAATCATTATTTTTTATATTATCAAGATGTTTAAAGTAACAATTATAACATGTACCATTATGTGCTGCTAAAATGAATAAACCTTTATCTACATCAGGATAACTTGATTCTTTCATTATTTGAACATTATAATTCACATTATTATAAACAGAATTTTTATCAACAAGCCCTTTTTTAATATTTATACTGGGTATTTCTATGTATCCTATATAGTTATATGAAGGCCTAGTTGGTTTTGGTTTTGGTGGTGTTACTGGGGTTTCGTTAGGAGTATCATTATTATTTATGTTTAAATCTTCATCGCTATCATTTAAAACATCATCACTAACATCTTTATCAGGATTTATAATAACTGAATTATATGTTAGTTTTATTCTCATTTCTTGATAAACATAATCTTTTTTAGATAAGAAATATTCCCAACCGATTATTATTATACCCAAAATAATTAATACTACTGATAAAACTATTACCTTTTTTCTAGCATTCTTTTCTTTTTCCATATTTAAAAGTTAAATAACTTCCTCCACCTATTAATAAAGTTCCTACTACAATTAAAACTACTTTCATTGTTTTTCCAGTATCAGGTACATCAATTGGTTTTTCATTATATATTGTAATTTCATTATCTACACTTTTATAATACTTAGATATTTCACTTATTATTGTTACAACACCATTTTCATCAACACTAAACTCTAATACAATTGGATCATTTTTATATCCTGTTGGAACTTTAAGTTCTTTTAAAATATAAGTCCCAGCTTCAAGTTCTATTCTATAAGGAGTCTTTGTTGAAGTCCATTTAATAACTTCAACTTCTGTTTCACCAGTTTTTTTAATAAGTACTAATTCTGCTCCTTCAAGTTCTTTATTTGTTGTTATATCAGCTTTTGATATAGACACTTTTCTTGTATCATTTTTAATTGTCAAAACATTATCATCTAAAGTTACATAATCATTTTTACTATTTAAAGTTATTTTACCTTTATTATCTACCTTAATTTCAATTGTATCAAATAATTTTTGATAACCAGTTGGAGCAACTACTTCTGTTATTATATATTCACCTGGTTTTAAAATTAAAGTTTTATTATCTTTAGTGATTTCAATTTCTTTATATGTTTCTTTTGTTTTTTTATCTAAAATATTAAACTTAGCATTTTCTAGTTCTTTTGAACCATCAATATTAGTTTTATTTATAATAAGTTTTATTCTTTTATTTTCAAAATTACTTTTATAATACGCATTATCTTTATCAATAATAACTGTTTGAGATTCCGCAATTACATAACCTTCTTCAGGATTTTCAACTTCTACTATTTTATATTTTCCATATGGAAGATTTTGAAAAGCAGCCTTTCCTTCTTTTGTTGTTGTTTGAATTCCTACTAAATTACCATAAATATCTTTTGCTTCTTCTTCATTATTGCCATTAATAAAATATAAGTTAAACTTAACGCCTTCGATAGGTTTTTTAGTATCAGCATCCACTTTTGTTAATACTATTCCTCCTGCTTCAAGAGTATTTTTGACAATAGCTTTAACTTCTTCATTAGGAAGAACTTTAACATTTGTAGAATCACCTGTTATAAAAGCATTATTTCCTATTTTTATTTGAACTAAATTATTTTTTAAATTAGTTACATCTTCTGTTAATGTATAATCACCGGGAGTTAAATTATCCCAAGTATATGATGTATTACATGAAAATTCTTTTGTTACATTATTTAATGTTATTTTAAATTTTTGATTATTTGTTATATAACCTGTACATTCTTTTGTAACAGTTACTTTACCAGGTTTTAATGAATTTGTTACTGTTACTTCACTTGTTTCATTTGCTTTTACTGTAACTGAAGAACTTGAATATTCTACATTGTATTTACTATCTGGATTTATTTCTTTAATTGTATAGTTCCCTACAGGTAAATCAAAAGTAACATTTCCACCACATGAAACATCTTTAGACTCAGATAAAACATTATTTTTATAAATTCCTATTTTAAATGTTCCAGATACACCTGTTTTACATATTTTATTAACTTTAATATTACCTTTTTTTAATGAATTAGTAAATGTTGCTATTTTACTTTCACCAGAAGTTAAAGTTATTTCACCTTCAGTATCATATAAAACATCTTCTCTATCTTCTTTTTCTCTTATTAAATATGTTCCAGTTGGTAAACTACTTCCAAAAATTGCTTTTTCACTATCTCCACAAGATATACTACCTGTTTTATAAACTGTATTATTTTTTACTAATTCAACTTCAAATGTACCAGTTAAACCATTATTACATACCTTAGATACATATATTGTTTGAGATACAGGTTGATAATAAGTTTCAGTAGATAATGTTACTACTTTTTGATAAGTTTGATAACCATATTCAGTAAGTAAATATAAAGTTCCATTAGAACATGCATTTAATATTTCACTATTAGAGGGACTACATGAAATTTTTTTTGGATTATTTTCCATTATATCCCAAATATTATGTTGGGTAGTTGCATAACTTCCTGTGTTTGGATTACTACAACTATAGTAACATGTTCCAGTAGCTTGATAATCATAAAATGTACTGCTTCCACCCCATGTATGATTTGGAAATTGCTTTCCACATTGGCTGCAAAAATAATCATTTCCATATTCATCACCTATTTGTATTACACCTGTAGCGTAACCATGACAATTATAACTATTTGTTCCATTATATTCATACCCTTTAATACCACCATAATTTCTTAATGATATTGCAGATACATTAAAATAACATGTTAAAAACACAAAAATAAATATAAATATATATGAAAATATTTTCTTCATAAGTTTCACCATCCTATATCATAATTAAATTATAACATTATAAAAAAAAATAGTAAATACTATTTAACAACAATATTTACCACTTTTCCTTTTATTACAATAACTTTTACAATTTCCTTATCAAGTATATGTTTTTTTACATTTTCTTCGTTTAAAGCTTTTTCTTTTAAAGATTCTTCATCTATATCTTTTAATACATTTATTGTACTTCTTAATTTACCATTTACTTGTACTGCAATAGTTATTTCATCTTCATCTAATTTACTTTCATCGTAAGTAGGCCAACTTGATTTATATATTTTTTCTCCAAGATTACAAATTTCATTTAATTCTTCAGTTATATGAGGACATATTGGATTTAATAACATTAAAAATGTACGAAAATCTTTTTTAGTAATTTTACCTACTTTTTCAAATTCATTTAATAAAATCATAAGTGAACTAACTGCTGTATTATATTTTATATTATCTATATCATCAGTTACTTTTTTTATTGTTTTATTAATTAAAATTTCAAGACTTTCAGTATATGAAAAACTATCTATTAAATTATCTTTCATACGATATACTCTATCTAAAAATCTTTTACATCCTTTTAAACCTGATTCATTCCATACTGCTTCTTTTTCATAATCTCCGATAAATAATTCATAACATCTTAAACTATCAGCACCATATGAATCTACCATAACATCAGGATTAACAACATTACCTCTACTTTTGCTCATTTTTTCGCCATTATTACCTAGAATCATTCCATGAGCCACTCTTTTTTTGAATGGTTCCATCGAAGGAACAAGTCCTTCATCATATAAAAATCTATTCCAGAATCTCGCATATAAAAGGTGCCTTGTTGCATGTTCCATACCACCATTATAATAATCAACCATACCCCAATATTTCATTACATCATAAGAAGCAAAAGCTTTGTCATTTTTAGGATCCATATACCTTAACCAATACCAAGAAGATCCAGCCCAGTTTGGCATTGTATCTGTTTCCCTTTTAGCAGCGCCACCACATTTTGGACAAGTTGTATTAACAAAACTATCTATCCTAGAAAGTGGACTTTCCCCATCATCTGTTGGTTCATAAGAAGTAACATCAGGAAGTGTTACTGGTAAGTCTTCTTCTTTAACACCTACCCATCCACATTTAGGACAATTAATCATTGGGATAGGTTCTCCCCAGAATCTTTGACGAGAAAACACCCAGTCTTGTAAACGATAATTAACTTTTCTTTTTCCAATACCCGTTTCTTCAAGATAATCTATCATCTTTGAAATTGAAGTTTTTTTATCAGTAAGACCATTTAAGAAACCTGAATTAACCATTTCACCATCTAAAGTATAAGCTTCTTTTGTTATATCTCCACCTTTTATTACTTCTACAATTTTTATATTAAACTTTTTAGCAAAAGCATAATCTCTTTCATCATGAGCTGGAACAGCCATAATCGCACCAGTTCCATAATTAGTTAAAACATAATCACTAATCCAGATTTCAATTTCCTCATTATTAACAGGATTAATCGCAGTTAAACCATCTAATTTAACTCCTGTTTTTTCTTTAGTTAAATCTGTTCTTTCAATTTCAGTTTTCTTCTTTGCTTCTTCTTGATACGCTTTAACTTCTTCAATATTTTTAATTAAATCTTTATACTTATTTAACATTTCATGTTCTGGTGAAACAACCATAAATGTTACACCAAATAAAGTATCAGGGCGTGTTGTAAATACCTTTAAAGTATCATCAACTTCCTTAAGTTTAAATAAAACTTCTGCTCCTTCACTTTTTCCTATCCAGTTTATCTGAGCTGTTTTAACTCTATCAACAAAGTCAGTCATAGAAAGACCATCAAGTAATTTATCAGCATATAAACTCATCTTTAACATCCATTGAGATTTAAGTTTCTTTTCTACTTTTCCCCCACATCTTTCACAAACATTTCCTTCACTTTCTTCATTAGATAAACCAATCTTACAATTAGGGCACCAATTTATTTCTTTTTCTGCTTTATAAGCCATACCTTTTTCAAAGAATTTTAAAAACTGCCATTGTGTCCATTTATAATAATCTTCATCTGTTGTTGAAAACTCCCTACTCCAATCAAAAGATATTCCAAGTGCTTTTATTTGACGTTTAAATGTTTCAATATTTTGTTTTGTTGCAATTTTAGGATGAATATGATTTCTTATTGCATATTGTTCTGTTGGAAGTCCAAAAGAGTCCCAACCAATTGGATATAAAACATTAAACCCTTGCATTCTTTTTTTTCTTGCCATTGAATCAAGCGCAGTTTGACTTCTTACATGTCCTACATGAAGTCCAGCCCCACTTGGATATGGAAACTCTATTAAATAATAATATTTAGGTTTATCACTATTATTTTCACAAACAAAAGCTTTTTCATTTTCCCAAATATCTTGCCATTTCTTTTCTATTTTTTTAAAATTATACATCTTTAACCATTCCTCTTTTCTTATAATAAACTCTAATAATATAAAAACCAAAATATGTTAATCCAATAAGAAGGACAAATCCTACCAATATTTTTAAAAAGATACTTTTAACAAAAAATGTTGTTAAAACTGTTATAGGAAGTACTATAGAAAACATAAAAGTAATCTGCTTTAATAACTTTTTATAATTAACTTTTTTCATATCTAAATTAGCCATTCTTACTAAAAGTTTTACTTCTGGTAAATTAACTTTTTCTTTATCACTATATTTTGCTTTAAATCTTTTCGTAGCAATAAAATAATAATACAAAAAAATTATAATAAAAAATAATATAAATTGAATCACATATTCCATAAATACACCTTCTTTATAAGGTTTATTATAATAAAAAAAGTAAAATTATTCAAGGGATGTTAAAAAATAATTTTACTTGAAGTAATAAATTGTTTATTTTATAATATTTATTGGTGATATTATGTTTAAAAATTCAAACACAAATAAAAGATATTATACCTTAGATTATTATTATAAACAAAGATATGGTAAAAAAGTATTTAAAGTTAGTTTAAACTTAAATCTTACATGTCCTAATATTGATGGTACAAAAAGTTATGGAGGATGTATTTATTGTAAAAATGGCAGTGGTGAAGATAAAAACTTAAGTTTAAAAGAACAATTTATTAAAGTTAAAACACTTCTTCATAAAAAATGGCCTGATGCTAAATATATTGCTTATTTTCAAGCTAATTCTAATACATATTGTTCTGTTAATTTCTTAAAAGAAAAAGTAAATGAAGTTTTAAGTTATGATAATGTATGTGGAATTAATATAGCTACAAGATGTGACTGTATAAAAGATGATATGTTAGAATATTTAAAAGAATTAAATAAAAAAACTGATTTAGTAATTGAACTTGGTCTTCAAACAATAAAAGATGAAACAAGTAAACTTATTAATAGAGCACATACTTTAAAAGAATTTGAAGATATGTATAAAATTTTAAAAGATAATAATATTAAAGTTGTTGTTCATATAATAAATGGTTTACCTTATGAAACAAAAGAAGATATGATTAATACTGTAAAATATTTAAATAATTTAAAAATAGATGGTATTAAAATTCATATGTTACATATTTTAAAAGATACCCCTTTAGAAAAACTATATAAAAAGGAAAAATTCCATGTCTTAACAAGAAAAGAATATGTTGATATTGTATGTGATGAACTTGAATATTTAAACGAAGATATCGTTATAAATAGAATAACTGGTGATCCTCATGAAGAAGATTTAATCGAACCTTTTTGGTTACAAAAAAAGTTTTGTGTTTTAAACGAAATAGATAAAGAATTAGTAAAAAGAAATACATACCAAGGAAAGAAGTGCTAACTTACACTTCTTTCTTTATTTTTCTTGTTTTTAATCTTTCATCTTCAGGATTTAATAAAATTGCAAAATTTTCTAAACTAATAACTTTTTTTCATTAATTATTTTATATGTTGTTTTATATATATTCTTATTAGTACAATACCTCATTACTAAATAGTTCCCCTCTTTTGCTACAAGTACCCCAATTGTAGGGTTAAAACTTTCTTTCTTCATATTTTCATCAACGTAATTTATATAATATTCTAATTGTCCTATATCTTCTTTCTTTATCTTTCTTGTTTTTAATTCTATTACGACAAAACAATTAAATTCATAATTAAAGAACAATAAATCACAATATGATTCTCCCATTCTTACTTCTTTTCCTATATAAGCATAACCATGTCCTAATTCAAGTAAAAATATCTCTAATTCTTTTCTTATTATCTTAGCTAATTTCTCTTCACTTACATTATCTAAATCTTCATTTATTGTTATTAACACTGGATCTTTTAATGTATCTTTTATTGTTAATACTTCATTTTTATCACTAATTAACTTTATATTTTCTTTATCCGCTAAACTTAATCTTTCAAATGAATTATTTTTTATTTCTTTTTGTAACTCTCTTTTAGATAAGTTTTTCTTTATACACATATTAATATAATAATTTCTTTTATTAATATCTTTTATTGGTAAAAGAAGACAAATATTAGTCCATGTCAAATATTGGGCCACTGGCCCAATATTCTTAAAACATAAATAAAATTGTCTAAATCTACATAAATTTGTATAATCATAACCTTTCCCAAAAAGAAAATTGCTGGCATCATAACCTTTACCAAACTTTTCTGTTAATTCTACACTCCAAGTTTTTATAAGCTTATTACCATAAGTATCATGTTCTTCCCCTCCTTGTGCTTCGATAAGTAACTTTCCTATTTCAAAATAATTATTTACTAAATCTTTATTCTTAAAATAATCATGATATCCTTTATTAACTTCTGTTTTTTCTACTAATTTTATTAATTCTTTTTTATAATCTTTTTCCATATAAACTTCCTCTTTTCTTAAAATATTTTTAGAAGATATTTTTTACCCTCTATATATGTTATACGGGCATTTTTTAATTTCACCTAAATTTTTTTAAAAAAAGTTTCAATTTTTATTTTAACATTTATAACAAAAATAGAGATGACAAATTATCATCTCTATTTCACACTAGATTTTATTGAACTATTTTTTTTACTTAACTTTATAATTATTTTAGTATAGTATAAATACTATCATTTAATTGTAATTGATTACTTATAAATATTATGTAGTAAATTTAGTCAAGACACAGTTAAGTTAACGAGATCGAAGAAAGATTTTTTCATTTCACCTAAATTTTTTTTAAAAAAGTTTCATTTTTTATCAAAAATTATAAAAAAGCATAAAAAAACTTTAAGAATTATCTTCCTAAAGGTTTTTTATTTTTATTTTCTATTTCTAAACTTAAATTATCTATATATGTTAAAAACATTTCACAACACATTTCTTCATTAGAATTTTTAGCATTAAATCCATTTTTTAATAATATATTTCTTACTAATACTTTTATATCATCAACTTTAATACTTTCTTTTAGTTTTTCTCTTAACATTTTTTCTCCACCATTAGTAAAGTATTTAAAATTATTATCTTTATCAAGTATTGCTGTTCTTAATTGTTTTCTTCCTAAAGCATTACCTTTAGTAGAATATATTTCATTATATTTTACAAATGTTTCTAAACTAGCATCAATAAGAAGTTTTTCTTTATCCTCTAACCCCATGATAATTCCTGTTTTATTATCTTCTTTAACAACAGGAATAGGTCCTGTATTTTCTAATTTTTCTTTTCTTTTAAATAAAGCATCTATTTTAGACTCTTTTTTAGGTTTTGTTTCTTCTTTTATATCTTTAGAAGAAAACACTTGTGTTTTATCTAAATTAATATCTTGTTTCTCATCACTTATATTATGTATTTTTTGTTTTTCTATTAATTTATTATTTTCAATATAATTATTAATAGGTTTAGAATTTATTATATAATCTTTTTTTATATAAGTATTTAAGTCTAGTTCTTCTTTCTTTTTACTTCTTTCTCCAATTACAAAATCCATATATGTTTTAAAAGTAGCATCATTTAAATCTTTTATATTTGTTACGGTAGCACCTTTTTTCTTCATATAATTTACAAAACAACTAAGTAACTTTATTGTTTTTGTATCTTCTTTTGTTATATTACTAAATCTTTTCTTTAAAACATCTATAGCTATTTTCATACCAAACTTAGTATATATTTCATACATTCCATCATTAACTATATTAATTTCCTCAACACTAATATTCATATGTAAAACTCCTTTATTCTATTATTTCTACCAAATCATTATCTTTTAATAGAAAAGCATTTGCATCATCTCTATCTAAATGAAGTTCAAAATTATAATTATCACTTTCTTTTATATAAACATTATCTATTATGCCACCTTTTTCTGTATCTATTTTTACTTTATATTTATCATTATGTAAATTATATTTTTTTCTTTCTTCTTTTGAAATATGTATATGTCTATTTGCAATAATACAACATTTTCTATTTATTTCATTAAGTTCTGTTTTTATAGTAATAACACTTGCATCGAATAAATCATCAGATGTTCTAACCGGAGGATTAATTCCTAGAATATAAGTATCACCTTTAAGAACTTCCACTTGTGTATAAGTTCTTAAAGGCCCAACCACTCTTACATTATCTATACTTCCTTTAGGTCCTTTTATTGTAACTGTTTTTAAAGATGCAAATTCACCTTTTTGTGTTAAATCATTTCTTTTATCAAATTTACTAGATGAAAATAATAAGTTATAGTCTTCTTGATTTAAATGAATATGTCTATTAGACACCCCTACTTTAACTAACATATTATCACATCCTAATATAAGTATACAATTAAATATTATTTTTGACTAGTATTTTTAAACAAAAAGTTATATTTTTAAACGATTTAAATATAATTAAATGAAAAAGAAAGCGAGTGATTAATGTGAATAATAGTTATTATAATCCTAATAATATGGGATATAACGAAGTGCCAAATATTTTAAATACAAATAATGAATTACCTATGGAACAGTCTTATGTTGAAAATATTTTAAGATTAAACAAAGGAAAAATAGCTAGTTTTTATATGTCTTATCCTGACTCAAACGAATGGAGAGATAAAATATTTACAGGAAGAGTTGAACAAGCTGCAAGAGACCATGTGGTGGTATTTGATCCTAAAAATGGTAAATGGTATTTACTTTTATCAATTTATTTAAATTATATTGTTTTTGACGAAGAAATAAATTATAAGGTCATATAATCTTGAAGATATTTTAATTTTTTGTTATACTATTAATGTAATAAAAAATCGAGGTGGAATTTATGATATATTTTTTTATTGGACTTGGCATATTACTTTTAGGTCTTGTTACTTTAATAATAATAAAAATTAAAGGTCTAAAAGAAATAGAAAAAAAACTTAATATAACAGAAGAAAAAATAAGTGAAATACTAAAAACAAAAAAAGATAATCTTGATAAGATATCTCGTGATATGGATGACAAAAAATTAATAAATAAATTAAAAGAAGACAACGATAATATATTTAAGTTCGAGCAGAATTTATATGATGTAAAATTTGAAATAAAAAAAATTATTAATAATAATGAATATACTCCTAGTGAAGAACTTGAAAAACTACTTGATGACATTGATTTAGAAGAAAGACTTGAAGGTTTAAAAGATTATTATAATAGTAACAGTATTAAATATAATGAACTATTATATAAAAAACCATTTAATTACATCTATAAATTATTTAAATTAGATGCTAAAAACACATTTAAAATCCAAGTATCTGAAGAACTTGAAATATTAAAAAATTAGTCCAAACTAAAATCTATTGGACTAATTTTTTTTGATATTAGAAAATTATTTGTTTTAGAAAATGGCTTACTTCCAAAGAAACCATATCTAGCAGAAAATGGACTTGGGTGCGTTGATTCAATTATTAAATGTTTAGGATTTGTTATTAACGCTTTTTTACTTCTTGCATAATTACCCCATAAGATAAATACAACAGGTGTTTCTTTTTCATTTATTTTAGAAATAACTGCATCAGTAAACTTTTCCCAATCATATTTTTTATGCGACAATGGTTTATCTTTTTCAACCGTTAATATAGCGTTAAGTAAAAATACTCCTTGCATTGCCCATTTTTTTAAATTACCACTTTCTACAATAGGACATCCTAAATCATCATTAAGTTCTTTATATATATTTTGAAGTGAAGGTGGTTTTCTTATTCCATCATTTACTGAAAAAGAAAGTCCCATTGCTTCATTTTCACCATGGTAAGGGTCTTGCCCTATTATTACTACTTTTATATCATCATAAGATGTATACCTAAAAGCATTAAATACATCACTTGCTTTTGGATAAACTGTATGAATTTTATATTCATATCTAATGTCATCTTCTAATTTTTTAAAATAAGGCTTATTATATTCATCTTTTAATAATTCATCCCATCTTTTTGTTATCATTATACTACCTCTTTCTTAATAAATTAAGTATATCACAAATTAACTTTATCTTTCAATTTAAAAATAGCATATATGTTAACAAGAGCTAAAATTGCTATAAAAATATCCACTAAACTCCATACGAAAGTAGATGAACTAACACCTCCGATAAAAAGGATAATACATGTAAATATCTTTAAAAGAAATATTATTTTGGAATTGGAAGTAAATAATTTTAAGTTACTTTCTCCATAATAATAACCTGTTATAATTGTGGAAAAAGCAAATAATAAAATAAGAATTAAAAGCATAACTTCACCAAAATGTCCTAAATGATAATTAAAAGCATAATTAGTTATTTCAATTCCGTTTATATTACTAAAATAAACACTTTTATAATTAGATAATATAATTATTAATCCTGTTATTGTAGTAATAACAATATTAATAAAATAAGTTGAAACAACTCCAATAAAACCTTGTTTTACATAATTATTACTACTTGTTGCACCACTTGCAATAGCACCTGTTCCAAGTCCTGCTTCACTTGCAAAAATACTTTTTTGCATTATTATAAATAAACTTCCTAAAACACCACTTGTAAAGCTTTTAATGTTAAACGCGCTTTTAATTATATAAGAAAAAGCATAACCTAATTTATCAAAGTTAATTATTAAAATAATAAATCCTATCACTAAATAAATAATACACATAAAAGGAACTATTTTTTCACATAACTTTGAAATAGATTTTAATCCCTTACATATTATAATAAAAGATAAAATCGATATTATAATAGAAATAATAAATGGATCTATTTTATATGTATCATAAAACAAAGTACATATTGTATTATTTTGAATTGTTAAAAAACCACATATATAAGAAAATATTACTACAACTGAATAAAACATTGCTAATTTTTTCTTATTAAGACCATTTTTTATATAGAATGATGGTCCACCTTTATAATATATTCCATCTTTTTCTTTATATTTTAATGCTAAGTAGTTTTCTAAAAAAGCATTTATTGCTAGAAAAAATGAAATTATCCAAATCCAAAAAATACAACCTACGCCTCCATAATAAATACAAAATGCTATTCCTGCTAGTGAACCCGTACCTATTTTTGAAGCTAAAGACATAAAAAGAGTTTCTTTAACACTAATACCTTTATTAACATCTTTACTTTTTAATGACTTTAACATTAATTTTATATTAAATTGAGGAAATTTTAATTTAATACTAAAATAAAAAGCATTAAATATAATAACAATTATGGTTATAATCCATAAAAAATAATTTATTTGTTTCATAAAAAATTCCCTCCTTCTAAATTATATTTTTATAAAACAAAAAAAGAATAGATTTTAAAAACCTATTCTATAAATTCATCTTCCATTACTTCCATTGGTTCATCTGTTAAAAATTGTTTATTTAATTCATAAGAAACATCTCTATATTGTTTAGCACCAGTTCCTGCTGGAATTAATTTACCAATTATAACATTTTCTTTTAAACCTTGAAGTGTATCAACCTTACCTTTAATCGCAGCATCAGTAAGAACTCTTGTAGTTTCTTGAAATGATGCAGCTGATAAGAATGATTCAGTTTCAAGAGATGCTTTTGTAATACCAAGTAAGATTGGTTTACCAACAGCAGGACGTTTACCTTGTAAAATAACATTTTTATTTACATCAGTAAATTCTCTCATACTTGTTAAAGCGCCAATTAAGAATTCAGTATCTCCACCATCAGTAATTCTAATTTTAGAAATCATTCTACTTACTACTACTTCAATATGTTTATCATTGATATCAACACCTTGAGAACGATAAGCTTTTTGAATTTCTTTTAAAATATATTCTTGTGCTGTTATTGGATCTGTAACTGCAAGTAATTCCTTTGGAGAAATATTACCTTCAGTAAGTTTATCACCTGGACTAACTTCATCACCTTTTTCAACACGAAGTTTTGCACCATAATTAGTAACATGTTCTACTTCTTCAAGTTTGTTTTTAATATAAACTTTATATTTTCCATGTTCTTCTACAATATTTGAAACTTTACCTGCAATTGTAGCAATTGTTGATTGTCCTTTTGGATTTCTTGCTTCGAATAATTCTTCAACACGAGGTAACCCTTGTGTGATATCTTCTCCACCTGCAACTCCTCCAGTATGGAAAGTACGCATTGTAAGTTGTGTCCCTGGTTCTCCAATTGATTGAGCAGCCATAATACCTACTGCTTCACCAATTTCAACAACATTACCTGTTGCAAGGTTACGACCATAACATTTTTGACAAACACCATTAACTGTTTCACAAGTTAAGATATTTCTAATTTCAACTTTTTCAATACCTGCTTTAATAATCTTATCTGCTATTTTTTCAGTAATCATTTCATCTTTATCTACGATAACTTCTTTAGTTTCAGGATTAATAACTTTCTTACTAGCAAATCTACCAACAATACGATCATATAATCCTTCGATTACAGTATTATCTTTATCATTAATGAATGTTGATACAGTAACACCAAAGTCAGTTCCACAGTCTTCTTCTTTTACAATTACATCTTGTGATACATCAACAAGTCTTCTTGTTAAATAACCAGATGATGCAGTGTTAAGCGCAGTATCAGCTGATCCTTTACGTGCACTATGAGTTGATAAGAAGAATTCAGAAACGCTAAGTCCTTCTTTGAAAGATGATATAACTGGAATTTCAATTACTTTTCCACCTGGTTTAGTCATAAGTCCACGCATACCTGATAATTGTACGAATTGTGAAATTTTACCACGAGCACCAGATTTCATCATAGCAAATATTGGATTATCAACATTTTTATCTGCAGCTTCTTCAAGTTCTTTTTGAACTTGTGCTTTTGCCTTATCCCAAACTTTAACAACACTTTGGAATCTTTCTTCTTCAGTAATTAAACCTCTTGCATATTGTTTATTAATATTAGCAACAGTTTTCTTACTTTCCTTTATAATTTCAGGTTTACTTTTTGCTGTAATAATATCAAAATTAGACATTGTAGTACCTGAAACTGTTGAATACTTAAATCCTAAATCTTTTAATCTATCTAGCATAATAGATGTTTCAGTTGTTTTATATAATTTAAAGATTTGAGCAATTATTTCTTTTAATGTTTTAACTTGGAAAGGCGCTACTAAAGGAAGTTTACTTATTTCTTCTTTAATATTACTTCCACGTTTTAAGAAATATTTACTTGGCGTAATCTTTGTTATATTTTCTTTTGTTGGTTCATTAATATAAGGGAATGTATCTGGTAATATTTCATTAAAGATAATCTTACCAACAGTTGTTATTAAATAATCATTAGCATGATCTTCTGCGAATAACTTATGTTTAAATGAACTTACTGGTAGAGCAATTCTTGTATGTAAAGGTAAATTACCTCTTTCATATTCCATTAAAGCTTCATTAGAATCTTTAAATACTCTACCTTCATTTTTTTCATCAACTTTTTCAGTTGTTAAATAATAGTTACCAAGTACCATATCTTGGGCTGGTGTAACAACTGGTTCACCACTTTTTGGGTGAAGAATGTTATTAGCCCCAAGCATTAAAATTCTTGCTTCAGCTTGTGCTTCTTCAGATAATGGAACATGTACTGCCATTTGATCTCCATCGAAGTCAGCATTGAATGCCGGACAAACAAGTGGGTGAAGTCTAATAGCTTTACCTCCGATTAATTTTGGCTCAAATGCTTGAATTCCAAGTCTATGAAGAGTTGGAGCACGGTTTAACATAACCGGATGTTCTTTAATTACTTCTTCTACAATATCCCAAACACGTGGATCTCTATTATCAATTAACTTTTTAGCAGCTTTTATATTATGAGCTATTTCTTTTTCTACTAAACCATTAATTACATGTGGTTTAAATAATTCAATTGCCATTCCTTTTGGTATACCACATTGATACATTTTTAAATTTGGCCCTACAACGATAACGCTACGACCAGAATAGTCAACACGTTTACCAAGTAAGTTTTGTCTAAATCTTCCTTGTTTTCCTTTTAACATACTTGAAAGTGATTTTAAAGCACGATTTCCTGCTCCAGTAACACTTTTACCACGACGACCATTATCAAATAAAGCATCTACTGCTTCTTGAAGCATACGTTTTTCATTTTGAATAATGATTGATGGAGCACCAAGCATAATTAATTTTTTTAAACGATTATTACGGTTAATAACTCTTCTATATAAATCATTTAAATCTGATGTAGCAAATCTACCACCATCTAGTTGTATCATTGGACGAAGTTCTGGTGGGATAACTGGAATAACATCCATAATCATCCATTCAGGTTTGTTTCCAGATTTATTAAACGCATCAAGAATATCAAGTCTTTTTAATAAATTTTGACGTTTTTGTCCTTGTGCAGTTTCAAGTTTTTTTCTAATATCTTTAACTTCAGCATCAAGATCAACTTGTTTTAAAAGTTCTTTAATTGCTTCAGCACCCATTCCTACTTTAAAACCATCACCATATTTTTCATAATATGCACGATAATCTTTTTCAGAAAGAGTTTGTTTATTTTCAAGTGGTGTTATACCTTTATCAATTACAACATAACTAACAAAGTATAATACTTCTTCAAGATCTCTTTGGCTCATGTCAAGGACAGTTCCCATACGAGATGGAACGCCCTTAAAGAACCAAATATGTGAAACTGGGCTTGCAAGTTCAATATGTCCCATTCTTTCTCTACGAACAGCAGAACGGGTAACTTCAACGCCACATCTATCACAAATAATATTTTTATATTTTATTCTTTTGTATTTACCACAAGAACATTCAAAATCTCTTGTAGGTCCAAAGATTTTTTCACAGAACAAACCATCTCTTTCAGGTTTAAGTGTTCTGTAATTTATAGTTTCTGGCTTTTTAACTTCGCCATAACTCCATTCACGAATTTTATCAGGTGAAGCAATTCCTATTTTAATTGCATCTATTTTATTAACATCTATCATTAGAAATCAACCTCACTTTCATCAAAATCGTCTTCAAAGGAATCATCGTAATCATCTAATTCATCCTCAAATTCATTATCTAAATCATCTTCAAGTTCTTCATCGTCATCTTCTTCATCATCTTCACTTTCCGATAATTTCTTTATTTCGATATCATCAATTGAAGTAGGAACATTTTGCTTTGCCTCTTCTTTTTCAATATCTTTTAAATCTAACGTTTCATTTTTATCATTAATTATTTGAATATCAAGTCCAAGTGCTTGGAATTCTTTTATTAATACTCTAAAGCTTTCTGGAACTCCTGCTTGATCAACTTTTTGACCTTTAACAAGTTCTTCATAAACTTTAACACGGCCAATTACATCATCTGATTTTACAGTTAAGATTTCTTGTAATGTATGTGCAGCCCCATAAGCATATAGAGCCCAAACTTCCATTTCACCAAATCTTTGACCACCAAATTGAGCTTTTCCTCCAAGTGGTTGTTGTGTAACAAGTGAATATGGTCCTGTTGCACGAGCATGCATTTTATCTTCAACCATGTGACATAATTTAATCATATACATAACTCCAACTGACACACGATTATCAAACTTTCTACCAGTTCTACCATCATATAAATCAGTTTTTCCATCAAGATCCATTCCTGCTTCTTTCATCATATCAAGAATATCTTCTTCGGTTGCTCCATCAAATACTGGTGTTGCAACGTGAACTCCAAGTTTTTTAGCAGCCATACCTAAGTGTAATTCTAATACTTGTCCTAAGTTCATACGTGATGGAACCCCAAGTGGGTTAAGCATAATATCAACTGGTGTACCATCTGGTAAGAATGGCATATCTTCTTCTGGAAGAATAAGTGAAATAACACCTTTATTACCATGACGTCCAGCCATTTTATCTCCAACTTGAATTTTTCTTTTTTGAACAATGTATACACGAACTAATTTAGAAACCCCTGCAGATAATTCATCACTATCTTTACGAGTAAATATTTTAACATCATGAACAATACCTTCTCCACCATGTGGAACACGTAAAGATGTATCTCTTACTTCACGAGTTTTTTCACCAAAGATAGCGTGTAATAATTTTTCTTCACTTGTAAGTTCTGCCATACCTTTTGGTGTAACTTTACCAACAAGGATATCTCCTTCTTTTACTTCAGTACCAATTCTTACAATTCCATTAACATCAAGATTTTTTCTTGCTTCTTCACTAACATTTGGAATATCTCTTGTAATTTCTTCTGGACCAAGTTTAGTTTCACGACAAGGCATTTCATAATCTTCAATATGAACTGTTGTATATGCATCTTCTTTTACTAATTTTTCATTTAAGATAACAGCATCTTCATAGTTATATCCATTAAACATTGTAAATGCTACAACTACGTTACGACCTAAAGCAAGTTCTCCTTTATCTGTTGATGGTCCATCTGCAATTACATGATTTCTTTTAACTTTATCTCCAACTTTAACAATTGGTTTTTGATGGAAACATGTATTTTGGTTAGATGCACTAAAATCTGCTAAATAATAAGTATCTTGTCCTGTTTTATTATCAACAACAATTTTTCTTGCATCTACATAACTAACAACACCATCTGCTTTAGCTACAACACTACTTCCAGCATCTCTTGCTGCAATCCATTCAACACCAGTTCCAACATAAGGAGCTTCTGGTCTTAAAAGTGGTACAGCTTGACGTTGCATGTTAGATCCCATTAAGGCACGTGTTGCGTCATCATGTTCCAAGAATGGAATACAACTTGTTGTAATAGATACAACTTGTTGAGGTGAAACATCTATTAAATCTACTTTTTCAGGTGAAGTAATAATATTTTCTCCACGATATCTTGCATTTAATCCTTCTTCAATTATTTTATTATTTTCATCTGTTTTAACAGTAGATTGAGAAATAACTAAATCTGTTTCTTCATCTGCTCTTAAATATACTATTTCATCTGTTATAACACTATCAACAACTTTACGATATGGAGTAAGAATAAATCCATAATCATCAACTTTAGCATAACTAGCTAATGCTGTAATAAGCCCGATATTTGGACCTTCTGGAGATTCAATAGGACAAATTCTACCATAATGTGATTCGTTAACATCACGTACTTCCATACCTGCTCTATCACGAGAAAGTCCACCTGGACCTAAAGCTGATAATCTCCTTTTATGTGTTAACTCTGCAATTGGATTTTCTTGATCCATGAATTGTGAAAGTTGAGAACTTCCAAAGAATTCTTTTAATATTGCAGTAACAGGTCTTATATTAATTAATGTTTTTGGCGTTACTTCTTCAATTTCTTGAGTAGTCATTCTTTCACGAATAACTCTTTCCATACGAGTAACTCCTACTCTAAATTGATTTTGTAATAATTCCCCAACTTGTCTAATACGTCTATTTCCTAAATGATCTATTTCATCAAAGTTTCCTACTCCTTCAAGTAAATTGAAATAATATGAACATGATGCATAGAAATCACTAATAGTCAAACGTTTAGAATCAATTGTTTGATCGTTACCAATTAAAACCATTTTTTCCTTTTTACTACCTGGTTTATAAATAGTAATAGTTTGAATTTTATTATAATTATCTAATTCTTCATTAATTTTAACTTCTTTAACATTATACCCATTTTCAAATATAGGTTTTAATACTTCAAGAACTTCTTTTGTAATAACAGTGCCTTTTTCTACTTTCTTTTCACCGTCTACTACGATATCTTCTGCTAATGTTTGATTAAGTACTCTATCTAATACATTTAATTTAATATTAAATTTATATCTACCAACTTTAGCAAGATCATATCTAAATTCATCAAAGAATCTAGTTATTATTTGATTTTTACTACTATCAAGAGTCGCAGGTTCTCCTGGTCTTAATTTTTCATAAATTTCAATTAATGCTTCATCTGTATTTCTAGTTGAATCTTTTGCTATTGTATTTTTAACAAAATCATTATCACCAAATAATTTAGTAATATCTTCATCACTTGAAAGTCCAAATGCACGAAGTACTGTAGTTAAAGGAACTTTTCTTGTTCTATCAATTCTACAATAAACAATATCTCTAGCATCTGTTTCAAATTCTAACCAAGTCCCACGAGTTGGTATTATTTGTGATGTTATTAAAACTCTACCATTTTTATCTATTTCTCTGCTGAAATAAACAGATGGACTTCTAACAAGTTGCGATACAATAACACGTTCTGCTCCATTTATGACAAAAGCTCCACTATCTGTCATAAGTGGCATATCACCTAAGAAAATTTCTTGTTCTTTAACTTCACCAGTTTCATTATTGAATAATCTAACATCAACTTTTAAAGGTGCAGCATATGTTGCATATCTTTCTTTACACTCTTTAATTGAATATCTAGGTTCATCAAAATGATAATCTCCAAACTCTAAAGATAACGTTCCAGCAAAGTTTTCAACGGGGAATAAATCTTTAAATACCTCTTCAATTCCTTCTTCCATAAACCAATTATATGATTTTTTTTGAATTTCAAGTAAATCTCCTAATGCATAAGTATTTCTTATACGAGAAAAACTTCTTCTTTTTCGATGGTCTCCACAATCTATTAATTTGTAAGCCACACAATTCACCCCTACTTTCGAATTTTAAAATATTTTATGTGTCACAAAAAGACACATTGCCAACTTATATTATTACCATACGTTAATCAAATTGTCAATACCAAAAGTTTAAAAAATACATTTTATTATATAAAAACCTTTGTTTTTTTCTAGCACTTCAACTTTTGATATTTTTTTCATTTCTTTTATAGAACTAAGAGCACCTTGATTTTTATTTATAACATAATATAAACATCCATTTTCTTTTAAATAATCTTTAGCTTCTTTAAGTATTTTATATACAATATCCTTACCTGCTCTTATCGGTGGATTTGTTATAATAAAATCATATTTTTTATCTATATTTTCATATACATTACTAACAAAAGCATTACAATTATTAACTTTATTTTCTTTTATATTCATTTTAGTTAGATGTATTGCTCTTAAATTTACATCTACCATAGAAACACTATTAATCTTATTATTAAAAAAAGAAGATAAAATGATTCCAATAACACCATACCCACAACCAACATCAAGAATATCCCCATATAAATTTTCTTTTAATAAAACTTCAATTAAAGTTCTTGTTCCAAAGTCCATTCCTTTCTTAGAAAATACTCCATTGTCAGTATTAAAAGTAAAGGTATTATTAGATACTTTTACCAACACTTTTTTAATATTACTTTTTAAATTTTCGTTTGTAAAATAATGACTCATTTTATATCCCCTTTTAAACGACAAAAAGCCATAGTGCTTAATTGCAATTGGCTTATTATCTTAATTATTTTAATTCAACTGTAGCGCCAGCTTCTTCTAATTTAGCTTTTAATTCATTAGCTTCATCCATAGAAACATTTTCTTTAATATTTCCACCAGCATCAGCTATATCTTTAGCTTCTTTTAAACCTAAACCAGTGATTTCACGGATAATTTTAATAACATTAATTTTAGCAGCTCCAGCATTAACTAATACAACTGTAGCTTTTGAAGGTCCTTCTTCAACAGCAGCAGCAGGAGCTGCAGCAACTGCAACAGCACTTGGATCTACTCCAAATTCTTCTTTCATTGCATCAACTAATTCCTTTACTTCTAATAATGTCATTTCTTTTAATGAACTAATAAATTCATCCTTTGTTATTTTTGCCATAACTATATTTCCTCCTTTAATTTTAAATTAATTTTCTTTTTGTTCTGCTAAAAGGTTAAGTGCAATACTTAAATCTTTTACTATTCCAATCATACCACCAGCAAGCATTGTATATAAACCTTCTCTTGATGGGATACGAGCGAATTCTTCTAATTTTGCTTTATCTTGAACATTTCCTTCGATAATTCCTGCTTTTAATTCTAATGCTTCATTTTTCTTAGCAACATCACTTAATATTTTTACTGCTGCTATATCATCACTAGAAAATACTATTGCAGTTGGTCCTTCAAGATAATCATCCATAGAAACATTTAAATCATTAAATGCTAATCTAAGAAGTGTATTTTTGTATACTTTGTAATCTGATCCACTTTCTTTAAGTTTAACCCTTAAATCTTTTACATCAGCATCAGAAAGTCCACGATAATCAAATAAAACAACTGATTTTGATTTATTAAGTCTATCTTTGATTTCGTTTACAACTTCTTTTTTCATTTCTAAAATTTTTGTACTTGGCATAAGACACCTCCTTAAGTTTTATTATTTATAAAAGTGCCTAAATTAAAAGTCTTTGAACCCAAAGACTTTAATACTCATATTTTAAGTCCTCGGTAGGATTTACTAACAACCTACTGTCTTTGGCACCAATAAATTCAAATTTATTATAAACTATTTTTCACTATTTGTCAAAACTATTTGTATCAATTTTAACAGATGGAGTCATTGTTGCACATAATGCTATGTTTTTTACATATGTTCCTTTAACTGTAGTTGGTTTTGCTTTTAAAATTGTTTTAACAAAAGCATCTAAGTTTTCTAATAGATCTTCATCTTTGAAAGAAACCTTACCAATTACGCCATGAACATTACCATAACTGTCTGTTCTATATTCAACACGTCCTGCTTTAGCATCTGTAACAGCTTTTTCAACTTGAGTTGTAACTGTTCCAGTTTTAGGGTTTGGCATTAAACCTTTTGGTCCTAAAATTTTACCAAGTTTACCAAGAGCTGGCATCATATCAGGTGTTGCAATCATTACATCAAAATCAAAGAAATTTTCTTTTTCAATTTTTGTAAGTAAATCAACATCTCCAACATAATCAGCACCAGCAGCAGTAGCTTGTTTAGCAAAATCTCCTTTAGCAATTACTGCTACTTTAACATTTTTACCAGTTCCTTTAGGTAAAACTATTGCACCACGTAATTGTTGATCTGCTTTTTTAACATCTAAATTTAAATTCATAGCAACTTCCACAGTAGCATCAAACTTAACATTAGATAATTCTTTAACAAGCTTAATTGCTTCTTCTTTTGAATATAGTTTGTTTTTTTCTACTTTTTCTTTTTCAGATCTATAGTTTTTTCCTCTATATTTCATACTTTTTCCTCCTTATGTGGTATTAACGATCTAACCTGAGAGCATATGCGGTTTCTCCCACTTTAGGTTTTATTCTTCAGTAGTTGTTGTTTCTTCAACTGTTTCTACTTCAGTATTATTATTTTCTTTAGCTTCTTCTACTTCTTTTTCCATTTCTTCAAGTAAAGCTTCTCTTGCTTTTTGTTCTTTTTCTGCTTCAAGAGCTTCTTTTCCTTGTTCAGCTAATTCTTTATCATTTAAGCCTTTAATAGCTACGCCCATATTACGAGCAGTACCTTCAACAATATTCATTGCAGCTTCAACATCATATGCATTTAAATCTGGTAATTTAATTTCTGCGATTTCTTTTAATTGATCTTTAGTAAGTGTTGCAACAACATTATTTGCTCCTTTACTTGAACCCTTATCAATTTTAGCATATTTCTTAACTAAGAATGCAGCTGGTGGAGTCTTAATAACAAAATCAAATGATCTATCATCGTAAATAGAAATTTCAACAGGTAAAACATCACCCATCTTATCACGTGTTGCTTCATTATATTTTGTACAAAATTCTCCTAAATTAATTCCTGCTGGTCCAAGTACAGTTCCTACTGGAGGAGCTGGTGTAGCTTTACCTGCAGCAATTTGTAATTTAATTTTCTTAACAACTTCTTTTGCCACGAAAAACACTCTCCTTTTTAATTATATTTTATAATTTGCTTTTCATGAGTGGTAATAACAGCTAAGTCCGCATTTTTATTTACTTAACTTTTTGCCTCCCACTTAAATATATATTAAATGTCTAAACATTAATATAACTTAATAAACTAAGCGTTTAAATAATAACACTAAAAAATAAATTTTTCAAGTGTTATCTTAAAATTTTATCTAAATTAAGCATTTATTTTCTCAATTTGACTAAATTCTACTTCAACTGATGTTTCTTGACCGAATAAATCAAGTAATACAATTAACTTATTATTGTCTTTATCAACTGAATCAACTTTTCCTTCCATTCCACTAAATGGACCAGAAATTACTTTAACTAAAGTACCTTCTTTTAAATCTGTATTAACTTCTAATCTTGACATTCCCATATCATTTAATATCTTATCAACTTCATATGGTTGAAGTGGAAATGGTTTAGCACCCTTACCAGAAGATCCAATAAATCCCGTAACACCTGGTGTATTTCTAACAACAAACCAAGCTTCATCGGTCATAATCATTTCTACTAAAATATATCCTGGAAATAATTTTTTTATTTTTTCTTTCTTTACACCGTTTTTTTCTTCAATTACTTTTTCTTCAGGAACAATTACTCTAAAAATATAATCTTCCATTCCCATAGAAACAGTTCTCATTTCTAGCTTTTCTTTAACCTTATTTTCATGCCCTGAATAAGTATTAACAACATACCATTTTTTATCCATAACACACCTCTTATCCTCTTAATAATGATTTTAAAAATGCCATTAAAGCACTCCATCCAAAAAAGTACATAGCAACAACAAATACAAATACTAATGTTACAATTGTATACTTAATTATATACTTTTTATCAGGCCAACGTACTTTTTTTAATTCATTAATAACATTCTTAAAGAAATCCTTAATCTTTTTCATAACACACCTCATTTTTTTCAAATAAAAAACACTTTCGTGTTTCGTTACTTAGATATTAACATTATTGTTAATAAATGTCAATAGTTTTTTTGTTAATTCTACACTTCAACTTTTTATAATCTTTTTTCATAAATCTTCTTAAACTAATAACTTTTTTTCATTAATTATTTTATAAGTTATTTTATATATATTCTTATTAGTACAATATTTCATTACTAAATAGTTTCCCTCTTTTGCTACGAGTACCCCAATTGTAGGGTTAAAACTTTCTTTCTTCATATTTTCATCAACGTAATTTATATAATATTCTAATTGTCCTATATCTTCTTTCTTTATCTTTCTTGTTTTTAATTCTATTACAACAAAACAATTAAATTCATAATTAAAGAATAATAAATCACAATAAGACTCTCCCATCCTTACTTCTTTTCCAGCATATGTATATCCACAACCTAATTCAAGTAAAAATATTTCTAATTCTTTTCTTATTATCTTAGCTAATTTTTCTTCACTTACATTATCTAAATCTTCATTTATTGTTATTAACACTGGATCTTTTAATGTATCTTTTATTGTTAATACTTCATTTTTATCACTAATTAGTTTTATGTTTTCTTTATCTGCCAAGCTTAATCTTTCAAATGCATTATTTTTTATTTCTTTTTCAAGTGCTCTTGAACTTAAATTTTTCTTTATACGCATATTAATATAATAGTTTCTTTTATTAATATCTTTTATAGATAAAAGTTTTCTTAAATTAGTCCAAGTCAATAGGTCACTCACTGCGTGACCTTTTTTGAAAGTCAGATAGTACAACCTCATATATTTTAAATTAGAACAGCTATAACCTTTACCATA
>HF999801.1:0-3447 GCA_000434175.1 Mycoplasma sp. CAG:611 | reverse complement strand
TACTCCATTCTTTAATTAATCCATTTCCATACTTTGCTCTTTCTTCCCCTCCTTGTGCCTCAACAAGTAATCTTCCTATTTCAAAATAATTATTTACTAAATCTTTATTTTTAAAATAATCATGATATCCTTTATTAACTTCTGCTTTTTCAACTAATTTTATTAATTCTTTTTTATAATCTTTGTCCATATAAAATTCCTCTTTTCTTAAAATGTTTTTAGAAGATATTTTTACCCTCTATATATGTTATATTGAAATTTTTTCATTTCGCCTAAATTTTTTTAAAAAAAGTTTCATTTTTTATCAAAAATTATTAATTTATATAAAAAACTGATAAAAATTATCAACTTTTAACTTTGACATTTTTATCAGTTTTTATTTTAACATTTATAACAAAAATAGAGATGACAAATTATCATCTCTATTTCACACTAGATTTTATTGAACTATTTTTTTTACTTAACTTTATAATTATTTTAGTATAGTATAAATACTATCATTTAATTGTAATTGATTACTTATAAATATTATGTAGTAAATTTAGTCAAGACACAGTTAAGTTAACGAGATCGAAGAAAGATCATAACCCAAGTGTATATGGTGAACTTGAAGTTCCATTTCCTCCGGTGATTTGTACGGAAGATATTAGATATAGGACTGGCCGAGCAGCAAACTGGCCAAGGCTTACACTGAGGTCGCTGACATACCCGCCCGAAAAGACATAAAACGCACTGAAACTAATGCTGGCACCCTGAGGCAATGTCCACTCACTATTACCTTTAAATAACCAGTTTGTTGTATTACATGCTCTTATATCATTTGATGATGAGTTAGAATCATCCCATATTTTTTTATTTTCACAATTACTACTTGCATATCCATAATCACTTACATACATTAGTCCTAGTTTTCCAACCCAATTATTTGGATTTGTTCCATTGTAGAACTCATTACTTGTTGTATTTTGTATTTTTCTCTCATATGAATAAAATTGTAATGGTGTATCTGCATATCCATTATTATAAGTTAGGGATTTCCCTCCTAAATAATATTTTGTATTTCCTATCATGCTTTTTGATGCACTATCTAAACTATTTAAATATGTTGTATTAAGTTCTTTATTTAATGTTGCTGGTCTAGTCCAATTATTTGAATCACTTGTATCCCAATCTTTATTTCCAATACTTTGATCTTTTATTATTTTTATTCTATTTTCTATCTTACCTGTTCCATCATCAGTTGGGAACACCCCAAGTATTTTTTATTATTTTTATTCTATTTTCTATCTTACCTGTTCCATCATCTGTGGGGAACACTCCAAGTATTCTCCATACTATTATTTTTATTCTATTTTCTATTTTACCTGTTCCATCATCGGTTGGAAACACACCAATTATTCTCCATACCTCATTATTAAATGTTCCCAAGTATTCTCCATGTTTCATTATTAAATGTTACATAGTTTTTTGGGCTTGCTCCACGATATCTATATTCTGTTACACTTTCTGTTGCTCCTATTTGAAGTGTTGTATCAGCAGGATGTGTTATGGTATATAATCCACTATCATTAACATTATTTGTTAGTGCAATAAGTGTATCTGCTCCAGTTGGTGTTAAATAAGGTGTATCTGTACCTGTTATTTTAACTTTAGAACAGAAGTTTTTTGTTAATATAAGGCCATTAGAATCTTCTTTATAACTACCATTTTCTTTTATATATAAATCATCATTAGTAGCACTATTTATAATCCACATTCTAAGTTCAAAGTTTATCGTAGTACCTACAGCCATACTACCTGCTACACCCATTTTATATGGATTTATTCCAACTGTTTTTTCTCCTGTTGTTTTATTAGTTATTTCATATTTTATTAAATTAGGATCTATTTGATAACCTTCATTACAATTACATAAGTTATTATCATTACAAATACCATTAGTTTTAGTACAAGTATCACAATTACTTACAATAGTTATATTATATTGTAATTTACTACATGTTTGACTATTAGGAGTTATACTAAATTTATATGGTTCTAATTTTGTAGCTTCATTATCATCCATTGGATAAGTACTTACTAAATTAATTGGATTATTTTCTTTTATATCAATATTAAAACTACAAGAAGAAATAGTATTTTCTTGATTTCCACGATAAATAATATTTAATTCAATTAAAGCATATGTTACACTACCTGCTAATAACGCTATTGCTATCATAAATATTATAAATAATTGTACTTTTCTTTTTTTATCTATATTTTTCATATACACACTCTCCGTTTATTATCTAATACTATTTTACAAGTTTTTTTTAATAAAAGCAATTATAAATTAAAAAGTTATTAACGAATTTGTTAATAACTTTTAATTTCTCTTTCTATTTTTCTTTTTATTTCTTTTTCTTTTAATACTTCTCTTTTATCATAAGTATTTTTACCCTTACATAAACCTAATAATACTTTAACTTTATTTTTATTAAAATATACTTTTAAGGGAACTAAAGTGTATCCTTCTTTTTCTATTTTTTCTTTTAATTTAATTATTTCTTTTTTATGTAACAATAACTTTCTTTTTCTAGTTTCTTCTTTATTAAAAATACTAGCTTCTTTATAATTTTTAATAAACATATTTATAAGATAAACTTCATTATTTCTAATAACACCATAACTATCTTTTATATTACAATTTCCATTTCTAATAGATTTTACTTCACTACCAAAAAGTTCTATTCCACATTCTATTTCTTCAATTATAAAATAATTAAATCTAGCTTTTCTATTTAATATTTCCATCTTTTTTCACCTTTTTATGTTTATTCGTTCTATTTATTGCAATGTTTTCTACGTTTTTAGTATTTATATTGTTTGAGTTATTACTTTTATTATTATTAGTAACTATTTCAAAGTCAATTTCCCTTGTCTCTTTACAAGATTTTACTAATTTTACTTTTACTTTATCGCCAAGTTTATACACTTTTTTATTTTTTTCTCCAACAATTATTTCTAAATCTTCATTATAATTATAATAGTCATCCATTGTATTAAAACCTACTCTACCTTCGATTAAATTATCTAAACACACAAACATACCATGCATTGTAAATCCACTTATAAATCCTTCAAAAGTTTTACCAACAAATTGTTCCATATATTCTGCCATTTTCATTTTATCAGCTTCTTTTTCACATGCCGTTGCTTCTTGTTCCATAATTGAAGAATGAACTGCAATATCAATAACATTATCTTTATATAAATTACTTTCTATTTTTTCTATATTACCCTCAAGTATATTAGTAAGTATACGATGAATAGTTGTATCAGGATATCTTCTTATTGGAGAAGTAAAATGAGTATATGCTTCATTCTTATAAGCATCTATTCCTATTCCAAAATGTCCTTCATTAACATTACTATATTCTGCTTTAGCCATACATCTAAGTATCA
>HF999800.1:60946-116462 GCA_000434175.1 Mycoplasma sp. CAG:611 | reverse complement strand
TACCACAACACTGCTTATATTTCTTACCACTTCCACAAGGACATGGATCATTTCTACCTATTTTTTCTTTTTTTACTTTAGTATGAACTTTAGCAGTTTCATCACTTCTATTTGTACCAGTTGGTTTTACAACTTGTTTTCTTTCAACATTTTGTCTTATTTCTGCTCTTAAAAGATATAATGTTATATATTTATCAATATTTTCTAACATCTTTTCATACAAATCATAACCTTCCATCGTATAAGCACGAAGTGGATTATCTTGTGCATATTGTCTTAAAACAATACCCTCCATTAAATGTGACATCGTAGTTATTTGTTCCATCCAATATTTATCAATAACATTTAAACTTATTACTTTTTCAAATTCATTAGTTATTTCAATTGGTAAATCTTTTATTTTGTTTTCGTATTCACTTACTACTTTATCACTTAATAATGAAATTATTTCATCAACATTTTTACCTTCAAGTTCTTTTTCTTTTACCTTATTTCTTAATAAATTATTATTAATATAATCTATAATATCTTTTTTATCTTCCTCTTTTAGATTATCTTTTTCATCAAGGTGAGATTCAACAATATCGACAACATGATTTTTCATACTTTCTAGTACATCTTCATGTACGCTTTCTTTATCTAATATTTCATTTCTTTTATTATAAATACTTTCTCTTTGTGTACTTACAACATTATCATAATCTAAAATATGTTTTCTATTATCAAAATTATTTCCTTCAACTCTTTTTTGTGCTGATTCAACAGATTTACTAAACATCTTACTTCTTATAGCCATTTCATCTTGCATACCAGTTGATTCCATAATCATTTTAATTCTATCAGAACCAAACCTTCTCATAAGATCATCATCCATAGCTATATAAAATTGAGAATATCCTGGATCTCCTTGACGTCCACTTCTACCACGAAGTTGGTTATCAATTCTTCTTGATTCATGTCTTTCTGTACCAAGTACACAAAGTCCTCCAAGTTCTTTTACTCCTTCTCCTAATTTAATATCTGTTCCACGACCTGCCATATTAGTTGCAATTGTAACTGCACCTTTTTCTCCAGCTTTTGCTATTATTTCAGCTTCACGAGCATGATTTTTAGCATTTAATATTTCATGTGGAATACCTTTTTTACGAAGTAAAGTTCCTATTTCTTCACTCGTTTCAATAGCTATTGTTCCCACTAAAACTGGTTGTCCTTTTTTATGGCGTTCTTCTATTTCTTTTACAATAGCATTATACTTAGCATTTTTATTAGCGTAAATAAGATCAGGCATATCAATTCTTTGAACTGGTCTATTTGTAGGAATAGTAATTACATACATATTATATATATTTCTAAATTCTTCTTCTTCTGTTTTTGCAGTACCTGTCATACCACTTAATTTTTTATACATTCTAAATAAATTTTGAAATGTTATTGTAGCAAGTGTTTTTGTTTCTTGTTCGATTGCTACACCCTCTTTAGCCTCGATAGCTTGATGTAATCCTTCAGAAAATGCTCTTCCTGGCATCAATCTACCAGTAAATTGATCTACGATTATAATTTCACCATTTTGAACTACATAATCAACATCATTTTTCATAGAATAATTTGCATGCAATGCTTGATTTATAAAATGGACTAAACTAGTATTATCCATATCATATAAATTACTAATATGATAATAATTTTCAGCAAGTTTTACACCCTCATCAGTAAGATTTACTTTTTTTGTTTTTTCATCAATTATATAATCTTTTTCCTTTTTTAATGTTTTTACAAATCTATCTGCTTCGATATATAAATTTTTATTTTCTAAAGTACCTCCTGAAATAATTAAAGGCGTTCTTGCTTCATCTATTAATACAGAATCAACTTCATCTACAATAGCGAAATTAAGTGGACGTTGTACTCTATCTTCTTTTCTAATAGCCATATTATCTCTTAAATAATCAAAACCAACTTCATTATTTGTTGTGTATAAAATATCACAAGCGTATTGTTCTTGTTTTTCTTTTGATGATAATTCTCTTAAATTTAAACCTACAGTTAAACCTAAAAACCTATGAATTTCTCCCATCCAATTACTATCACGAGTTGACAAGTATTCATTAACCGTAATTATATGAACCCCATTTCCTTCAAGAGCATTTAAATACGCAGGCATAACTGATGTTAATGTTTTACCTTCACCTGTTTTCATTTCTGCTATATTACCATAATGAATCGCTAAACCACCCAATAATTGAACTTTATATGGTCTTTCACCAATTACTCTTGCACAAGCTTCACGAGCAGTAGCAAAAGCTTCAACTTTAATATCTTCTAAAGTTTCACCATTTTTAAGTCTTTCTTTAAACTCTACAGTTTTGTGTTTTAATTCTTCATCACTTAATTTTTTATATTCTTCTTCTAAAGCATCAATTTCTTCTACAATTTTTTCAAACCTTTTTAATTCTTTATATTCATGATCAAATACTTTAAGTATACCCATATACATCCTCCTTCATAAATACCTATAAATATATTTTATCACATAATTATATAAAAACAAAAAATAAATTCTATTTTTTGTTCTTATTTTTAATATTTTTTAATCCTAAATACTTAGGTATTTCTTTTATATTAGGAAAATCCTTTAAAGATACTGCTTTATCTATGTATGTTATTATCCAACTTTCTTTATATTTTGGAAGTTTTACTTTATTAAACAAAGAAAGCGGAAACATATGAACAAGTATTGCATTTTCTACTTTTTCATTTATAAGATTACTAAAATAAGTATTACTATTAATAAGTGCTTCATATGGATGTATAAATGCATGTAATGTTGAAAATTTCTTTTTTTTCTTTAAATTTTCACTATATTTTCTATCTAAATTATCTAACTCTTTACTATATTGCCATGCATGAGTATAAAAATCATGCAAAAGTCCTGCAATGGCACAAACTTTATAATCAGCATGATGCTTTTTAGCATATTTATAAGCAAAAATTGACACTAAAAGAGAGTGCGTATATAAACTTTGTTTTTCATGATGTTTAAAATACACTCTTTTTTTAAACTCTTCATTATTTAATATATCCTTAACTATTTCATACCACGAATTAAATTCATCTTCATTTGTAAAATAGGATTTAAAATTATCATAATTTTCATTCATTTACAAATTAAATCTAAAATGACAAATATCTCCATCTTGCATTAAATACTCTTTACCTTCAATTCTAAATTTGCCATTTTCTTTCACTTTAAGTTCTGATCCTGCTTCAATTAAATCATTATAGCTTATTACTTCTGCTTTTATAAATCCTTTTTCAAAATCACTATGAATAATTCCAGCACATTCTTTAGCGTTCATTCCATCTTTATAAGTCCATGCTTTAACTTCTTTAGGACCACATGTAAAATATGTTTTTAATCCAAGTAAATTATATGATTCTTCAATTAACTTATCTAAACCACTTTTTTCAATACCTAAATCTTTTAACATTTCTTCCTTATCACTATCTTCAAGTTCTGCAAGTTCACTTTCTATTTTAGCAGATACCACAATTACTTTTGAATTTTCACCTTTAGCATATTCTTTTAATTTTTTAACATAATCATTTTCTAATTTTATTTCATTTTCACTTATATTAGCTAAATAAATATGAGGTTTTAATGTTAAAAAGTTAAATCCTTTTATAGCAAACATTTCATCTTTTGTAAAATCTACCAATCTTAATGGAATATCCTTTTCTAAAGCTTCTTTTGCCTTAGTAAGAGCATTATATTCTAAAACAGTTTCTTTTTCTTTCGTTGTTTCTGCTTTTTTCTTTATTTTATCTATTCTATTATTTATTATTTCTAAATCTGCTAGGGCTAATTCTAAATTAATTACTTCAACATCTCTTATAGGGTCAACACTTCCATCAACATGTGTTATTTCTTTATCATCAAAACATCTTACTACTTCTACAATAGCGTCGACTTCACGAATATGAGATAAAAATTTATTTCCAAGGCCTTCACCTAAAGATGCCCCTTTTACTATTCCTGCGATATCAACAAATTCAAAAGTTGCAGGTTTTAATTCTTCAGGAATATATATTTCTTCAAGATGTCCTAATCTTTCATCGGGAACTGTTACTATTCCTACATTTGGTTCAATTGTAGCAAAAGGATAATTTGCTACTAAAATATTTTTCTTTGTAATGGCATTAAATAAAGTGGACTTTCCAACATTTGGAAGTCCTACAATACCAGCTTTTAAACTCATAATTCTTCCTCCTTATTATAAACTTGGGTAAACTCCTGGGCCAAGTGGAAGTCCTATTATATACCACATTAGAATAATAAACAACCATGTTAAAGATATTCCTATAAAATATGGTACCATAATAGATAGTCCTTTTCTTATTGTAATTGGTTTTTCGTAATCTTTATTATAAATATTCATATATCCTAAATAAACAACAAAATAAGCAAGAAGTGGGGTTATACCATTAGTCATAGACTCTGCTGCTCTAAAAATAAATTGTGTAAATTGAGGAGAAATACCAAGTTGCATAAATGTAGGAACCATCGTAGATGAAAATATTACCCATTTTGATATGGAACCTGTTACAAAAATATTTGAAATTGCAATTAAGATAATTGCTACGATTATTAAAGCTGCTCCACTAAAAGGTAAACTTTGTAATATATTAGCCATAGTTGCTGCGATTACTGTTCCTATATTAGATTCTTTAAATATTGCAATAAATTGAGAAGCAAAGAATATCATAACAATGATTATTCCAAGTTCACTTAAACTTTCTTTTAATTTATTAAATAAATCTTTATCATTTTTTATTGTCTTAGCACTTATTCCATAAGCTATACCAGTTATGCCAAAAAATATACTCATCATATAAGTAAATCCATCTTGAAAATATGAATTTTTTCCAAATAATTGATTGACATAAGCGCTTTGTTTTAAATCAAGTAACATTCCTGATAAAGGAAGTCCTGGTATTATCATATATACAAATAGAATTATTACGATAATACCTACTATTTTAGCAGATTTTAAACCCTTCTTTTGTAATGCCTCTTCTTTTATTTTCTTTTCTTCTTCATATTGTAAATCAAGATATTCTATTTCTTTAGTTTGTCCCAAATCATCTCTTGTTTTAGCAACATATCTTCCTAATTTTTTTACAATAATTTTTTCAGTTATTAATGTAGCTATAAGTGCAATTAAGAAAGATGATACTATCATTATAAATAAATTAGATGTCATTCTAACATAAAATTCACTATCAATTAACCTTGCAGAGGCCTGTGTATATGGTATTAAATCTATATCAATAGATCCTACAAAGAAACTTATACTATAACCAAAAGCAACTCCTGCAAAAGCTGCTGCTATTCCTGCTAATGGATTTCTTCCATTAAATAAGAATAATAAAGCTGCTAATGGTATTAAAAGTGCATAACCAACTTCATTAACAATACTTGAAAAAATAGACATTAATATTATTATAAAAGTTAATGCTTTTGGATTAATTTTAATTATTCTTTTTTTCATAAATGCTTGAATTAATCCTGTTTTTTCTGCTATTTTAAGACCTATTAATGTTATTATTAAAGTACTAAGTGGTGATGAACTTATAAAGTTAGTTGCAGCATTACTTATAACCATTTTCATTCCATCATAACTAAGTAAATTATTAACAGATACAAGTGTTTTTTCTAAAGCTCCTGTTGCTATATTTATATTTGAATATGTAGCAGATACATTAAACAAACTTAATATAAAACTTAAAAGAATTACACCAACAATTAATAAAACAAAACTTGTTATTGGATGTAAAGTAATTTTTTTTAATTTTCTCTTTGCCATAAGTTACTCCTCTACTATTTTTTTAATTTTTTTATTAAATTCCATTCTTGGTAACATAACAATTCTACCACAATTTATACATTTTATTTTAATATCAGCACCAAGTCTTACTATTTCCCATAAATTTGTACCACAAGGATGTCCTTTTTTCATTATTACTTTAGTATTAATATTATAATTTTTTTCCATAATAACCTTCTTATTTATTATAGTTAATCATTTCTAATATTCTATTTAAATCTTGGTTATTTTCAAAACTAATAATTAATTTTTTGTTAGCAATCTTAACTTTTGTGCCATAATATTCTGTTAATTCTTTTTCAAGTGATGTGTATTCATTAGATTTAGGTTTTTTAACTATTTTGTTTTTTCTTTCTATTTCTTCACCACTTGCTAAAGCCTCAAGTTCTCTTACACTTAAATTTTCTTCAAGTACTTTTTTAGTTAATTCATTAATTTTTTCAATATCACTAAGTTTTGATAAACATCTTGCATGACCCATAGTTAATTTATTTTCTTTTACTAAAGTTAAAACATCTTCAGGTAAAGCAAGTATTCCAAGTAAATTTGTTATATGACTTCTACTTTTATTAACTCTTTTTGAAACTTGATCTTGTGTCAAATGTAGATTTTCCATAAGAGTTTTGTACGCATTTGCTTCATCTACAGCATTTAAATTTTCTCTTTGTAAGTTTTCTAATACCGCAATCTCCATCATTTCTTCATCAGTAAAATTTCTTACAATAGCAGGTATTGTTTCTTTTCCTGCTAATTTAGAAGCGCGAAATCTTCTTTCTCCTGCGACTATTTCATAACCTTTAATACTTTTTTTAACAATAATTGGTTGGAAAACACCATGCTCTTTAATACTTTCTGCAAGTTCATTTAAACTTTCTTCGTTAAATGTCTTTCTAGGTTGATAAGGGTTAACCCTTAATTCATTTAATGGAAGTTCTTGAATTTCTTCTTCATGTACGGTTTCCATTATTTTTTCTTCTAAATTACCATAGTTGATATCTTCAATTGAAAACAATTCTTCTAAGCCCCTTCCTAGAGCTCTTCTTTTATTCTCCTCTTTCATTTTTTTCTATCACCTCTTTAGCTAAATTTAAATATGCTTCAGACCCACGAGATTTTGGATCATATGCAATAATTGGTTTTCCATGCGATGGTGCTTCAGTTAATCTAACAAGTCTTGGTATTATGGTATTATATACTTTGTCTTGAAAATATTTTCTTATTTCTTCAACTACTTCAAGTCCTAAATTTAACCTTGCATCAAACATTGTTAATAAAACTCCCTCTATTTTTAAATTAGAATTAAGATTCATTTGAGTAAACTTAACTGCTTTTAAAAGTTGTGTTATTCCTTCAAGTGCAAAATATTCACATTGCACTGGGATTATAACAGAATCCGATGCTGTTAAAGCATTCGTTGTTATTATTCCAAGTGCAGGAGGACAATCAATTATTATATAATCAAAAGAATCTTTTATTCTATCAATACTATTTTTTAATTGTTCTTGTTTTAAAAATGTATTATCAACCCTACTTTTTTCACTTATTTCTATATCTATTCCTGCTAAATTTAGGTTAGCTGGTAAAACATATAAATTTTTATATCTTGTTTTTAAAATAGCTTCTTCTATTTTACAAGTTCCATTTAAAACATTGTAAACACTTTTTTCTATATCCCCTTTATTAATACCTATTCCTGTTGTTGCGTTACATTGTGGATCTAAATCCACCATTAATACTTTTTTATCTAAAAGCGCAAGGGAAGCTGACAAATTTATACTTGTTGTTGTTTTTCCTACGCCACCTTTTTGATTAATTAATGAAATTACTTTTCCCATACCTATTTACTCCTATCTAAAATTTACGACTATTTATAGTTTACCAAAAAATACAAATTTTTTAAAGGAGTTTTATGAAAAATATAAAAATTATCAAAAAAACTATAGATATTTTCGTTTTATCTATAGTTTTGCATTATTTATTTTTATCTATTCTAATAATAATTTGATATACATTATCAAAATCAAACTCTTCAGTTTCAACTTTAAACCCAAATTTTTCTGTATTTTGAACTGCTTGTCTAAAATTATTTATTGCAAACCTTAAATCATATACTTCGTTATTTGTTTTTTCTTTATTTGTTATATTTTGGCTTGAAGTATTATTATATAGATTATTATTTAAAGATTCTTCTTTATTGTTATAAGTAGGATAATCTGTTGTTTGTTCAATTTTAGAATAAGAAGGGACATCAAAAACAGGAAGATGTTCTTCTTTTATTTCTTCAGGCACAACTGGATTAATTAAATTACTATAATCTGTTGATTTTAAAGATGATAAATCTTCTTTTGATTCTTCTAAATTAAATAAGGAAGGTCTTTCTTCTTTTTCAAGTACTTTTTTATTATTTAAATTATAATTTGCTAATATTTGCTCTATTGTTAAATTTGAAATATCTTCATTTTTCTTAGTAGGTTCTGGATTAGTAAAGAAAATACTTTTTTCTACAAAACTATCATCAAGAGGTTTAACTTCAGGTTCTTCAATTTTATTTGAAGTGCTAGTTTCAGGTTTAATATAAGGTATATTAAATTCTGGTAATTTTTCTTCGCTATTTGAAACAATTTCATTACTAACTTGATTTTTTATATTATTATCATTATTCGTAGGTTTTTCTTCTTTGTTATTTAAATTATCTAAATTAGGTAATGTAAATATTGAATCATCTTTTAACACATTTTGACCTCCTTCAGCATCTGATGACGATTTGTTACCTGTTAAAAGTGCTATTTCATCATCTAATTGTTTAACAGTCATACGATTCATTATAACTTTATTTAAAAGTTCTTTTTGCTTTGCTTTATCAGGAACATTTAATAAACTTCTGGCATGTCTTTCTGATATTTGTTCTTTTAATAAAGCATCTTGAACTGATTCATCTAAGTTTAATAATCTTATTTTATTAGCAACAGCAGATTGTGATTTTCCAAGATTATTAGCAAGTTCTTCTTGCGTCATATTATCAAGTTTTAAAATTGTATCATATGTTCTTGCTTCTTCAATTGAAGTTAAATTTTTCCTTTGTAAATTTTCTAATAAAGCAATTTTAGCACTTTCTTTATCATCTATATTTCTTACTAATGCTGGAATAGTTTTTTTACCTGCTATTTGACTAGCACGAAATCTTCTTTCTCCTGCGATTATTTCATATTTATCCCCTATTTTTCTTACTATTATTGGTTGAATTACTCCATGTTCTCTAATTGATAAAGCAAGTTCATTTAAAGCTTGTTCATCAAATACTTCCCTTGGTTGAAATCTATTTGGTAAAATATCATCCATTGAAAGTTCAAATACTTCTTTATCTAGGTTCATAAAAACTCCCTCTTTCTATTCTTTTATAATATAAAATCCCTATGTTATCATTATACAAAATAAATTATATTTTTACAAGGGTATTTTTAAATATTTTTGTAAACTATAATTAAATTAATTCTTTTATAATTGACTATTTGAAACATTTATTGTATGATTAACATGTAAGGAGGATCTATGATACAAAATTTAGGTGAAAAAGTAAAATTATTAAGAAAAAGAAGAAATTTAAAACAAGAAGATTTAGCAAATTTATTAAATTTAAGTAGGGCACAAATTTCTAATTTAGAAAAAGGAAAAAGAAATTTTAGTTTAAATCAATTAGAAAAAATATGTGAGTTTTTTAATGTTGAAATGTCTTATTTTATAATGGCAGAAACTACTGATAGCTGTATGGATTTAATTGAAAAAGCAAAGTTATTATTTGAAAGTAAAAAGTTAACAAATATTCAAAAAGAAGATTTATTTGCTTCGATTATGAAAATATATCTAGATGCGAAAGACAATAATTAAAATAAGATAAGTTTGGAGATTTTATGGAAGAAAGCAAGATGCATTTTATAAATAAGTTATTTAATAATGAAACAATAAGAACAGTATGGGATAAAGAACAAGAAAAATATTATGTTAGTGTAGTGGATGTTGTTGGAGTTTTATCTGGAAGTGAAAATCCAAGAAAATATTGGAATAAATTAAAACAAAGATTAAAACAACAAGGAAATCAAACGGTGACAAATTGTCACCAATTGAAACTAAAAGCTCAAGATGGAAAATATCGTATAACTGATGTATGTGATATTGAGGGAATGTTTAGAATAATTGAATCAATCCCATCAAAAAATGCTGAACCAATTAAACAGTGGTTAGCTAAACTTGGAAGTGAAAGAATTAATGAAGTATTTGATCCTTCACTTACTGTACAAAGAGCTATTGATACTTATAGAAAAAAAGGATATCCAGAAGAATGGATAATAAGAAGAATTAAAAGTATTCAAGATAGAAAAAAACTTACTGATGTTTGGAATGAACATGGTGTAACTGAAGAAAGTGAGTATGCTATTCTTACAAATGAAATATATAAAAAGTGGTCTGGTATGACTGCTAGTGAATATAAAGCTTTTAAAGGTCTTAGGAAAGAATCATTAAGGGATAACATGAGTGATATAGAAGTCGTCCTTTCAGATTTAGGAGAAATTGCAACTAGAGAAATAACTAAAAAGAAAAATCCTATTGGTTTAAAACAAAATCTTGAGGTGGCAAGATGTGGTGGAAATATTGCATTAAATACAAGAAAAAATTTAGAAAACGAATTACAAGAAAGTATTGTTACAAATTCTAATGCTTTAAATTACCAATATATAGATGATGTATTAAAGATAGAAAATAAATAAAACACAATAAAAGCCATATTTTTACAATGGCTTTTTCTTTATTATTGAAAATTGTCTTGGATATTTGTTTGAAGTAGGGGAAGTGTGTTTTAAAATGACTATATTTCTTTCACTTTCTTCAATTGGTAATTTAAAATTAATTATTTTTTCTAAACTATAATTTAGTACTTTTAAAGCATTCTTTGCACTTTTTAATTCCTCTAAAATATTACCTTTCATAAAAACAAATAATCCATTAACTTTAGGAAGCTTACATCCAAGTTCAAGAAGAATATTTATTTTTGCTACAGCTCTACTAACAACTACATCAAATGCTTCTATTTCTTTAAATTCTTCAATTCTTGAATGAACTGTTTTAATATTTTTTAATTCTAATTCTTTTATTACTAAATCAAGAAATTTTATTCTTTTTTCAAGTGAATCTACTAATGTAATAGATAAATTAGGAAATACTATTTTTAAAACTAATCCAGGAAAACCTGCTCCTGTTCCTAAATCACATATTTTTAAATTTTCTTTTAAATCTATACCTTTAAATAGGGTAAGTGAATCATAAAAGTGTTTTAAATAAACATCCTCTTCTTTTGTTATAGCAGTTAAATTAACATTATTATTATAAGATATAAGAAGTTTATAATATGTATCTAAATCTTGTTCTTGTTTAGGAGTTAATAAAATACCAAGTTTTTTTAATTCTTCTAAAAATAATTCTTTATTCATATTTTCTCCTTTTAAGTTCTATCATTAAAATAGATATATCAGCAGGATTAACACCACTTATACGCATAGCTTGACCTATTGAAGTAGGGCGTATTTTATTTAATTTTTCTCTTGCTTCAAGAGCTAAATTTTGAATATTTAAATAATTAAAATCTTCAGGAATTGAAACATTTTCATATTCAAGCATTTTTTCTGCTTCTTTTTCTTGTTTTTTGATATATCCATCATATTTTATATTAATTTCAACTTCATCAATTACTTCAAGATCATATGATTTTGGAATAAATTCTTTTATGTCTTCATAACTTACTTCAGGTCTTTTTAAAATATCATATAAAGATATTCTATCTTTTAATGTAGGAGTATTTATGCTTTCTAAATATTCATTTGTTACTTTTTTTGGTGTAAGATAATTATTTTTTAAATAATTTATTAATTCTTCAATATTTTGTTCTTTTTCTATAAATTTATTATATTGCTCATCACTTAAAAGTCCTAATTTTTTACCATATTTAGATAATCTTAAATCAGCATTATCATTTCTTAAAAGTAAACGATATTCACTACGAGATGTTAATAAACGATATGGATCTTCTACACCTTTTGTTACAAGGTCATCTATTAATACTCCAATATAAGCTTCATTTCTTTTTAAAACTAAAGGTTCTTTATTTTCAAGTTTTAAAGATGCATTAATACCTGCGATTAAACCTTGACATGCTGCTTCTTCATAACCACTTGTTCCATTTATTTGACCTGCTGTATAAAGATTTTCAATTATTTTTGTTTCAAGACTTTGTTTTAATTGTAATGGATCAATTGCATCATATTCAATAGCATAAGCATATTTTAATATTTTAGCTTTTTCTAATCCTGGTAAAGAATGAACCATTTTTTCTTGAATATCTTCAGGCATACTTGTAGAAAATCCTTGTAAATATATATCATCGTAATATTTACTTTCTGGTTCTAAAAATAATTGATGTCTTTCTTTATCACTAAAACGAACTATTTTATCTTCAATTGAAGGACAATATCTTGGTCCAATTCCTTCAACATAACCACCATACATACTTGATTTTTCAAGATTCTCTTTTATTATTTCATGCGTAGTAGGAGTAGTATATATTAAATAACAGTCTTCTTGATTTAAAACATCATAATAAACTTTATTTAAATGTGAAAATGTAATAGGGGTAGTATCTCCAGGTTGAAGTAGGGCATTTGTATAATCAATTGTTGCTTTTTCTATTCTTGGAGGAGTTCCAGTTTTAAGTCTTTTTATTGTAAATCCTAATTTTTTTAAATTATCACTTAAAAATAATGAAGGTTTTTCCCCATGTGGACCACCTGAATGTTTACTACTTCCACGTAAAATTTGACCTTTCATATATGTTCCTGTTGTTAAAATAACACATTTTCCATATATTTCTTCACCAGTTGATAATTTTATTCCATAAATCTTATTATTTTTAATAAGTAAATCTTCAACCATTCCTTCTTTTACTGTTAAATTTTCTTGATTATTTATTGTTTTAAGCATATTTTTATGATAATCAATTTTGTCTATTTGTGCTCTTAAAGCCCAAACTGCAGGACCTTTTTTTGTATTAAGTTTTTTTATTTGAAGAATACTTTTATCAGTATTTCTTCCCATTTCTCCTCCTAAAGCGTCTATTTCACGGACAACATTACCCTTAGCAGGCCCACCAATTGAAGGATTACATGGCGTATCTGCAATATTATTTATATTTCCTGTTATTAATAAAGTAGGGTGGTTCATTCTACTACTAGCAAGGCATGCTTCACAACCAGCATGACCTCCTCCTACAACTATTACATCATAATTCATAATTACACCTTCTTTTTTCCTTTTCGTATTATACTATTAAATATATTAAAATTCAATATTTATATAAAAAAAAGTAAAACCTAAATTTTACTTTCCTACACAAAAATCTCTAAATAAATTATCAAGAAGTTCATCAGTATATGTTTCTCCAATTATTTCTCCTAAAATAGTCCAAATATTTTTTAAATCTATTTCTATCATATCTATAGGTAAATTATTATTTAACCCTTTTTCTACATCTTCAAGAGATTTTTTAGCATCATATAATCTATTTAATTGTTCAACATTACTTACATAATTAAAATCTTTAACATCAAGAAGTTCCATATTAAACATTTCTTTTATTTTGGAAGTTAAACTTTCTATTCCTTCGTAATTTAAAGTATTTGTATAAATAATATTATTATCTTTTATTTTAGATATATCTAATTTATTTAATAAATCATTTTTATTTATAACAATTATTCTTTTTTTATCTTTAGTTTTTTCTAAAATATCTATATCTTCATTTGTTAATTTTTCATTATTATTTAACACCACTATAACAAGATCTACTTCTTCAATTGTTTTAAGTGATTTTTCTACCCCAACTTGTTCTACGATATCAGTTGTTTTTCTAATTCCTGCAGTATCTATAAAATTAAGTTGTATACCATCTAATATAACACTTCCTTCAACTGTATCACGAGTTGTACCTGCAATAGAAGTTACAATTGCTTTATCTTCTTTTATTAATTTATTTAAAATACTGCTTTTTCCTACATTAGGACGTCCTATAATAGATACATTAATACCTTCTTTTATTAATTTAGAATTTTTACTATTATTAATTATTTTATCAAGTGAAATTTTTATATCATCAAGGGATTTTCTTATTTTTTCTTTTGTCATCACTTCAATATCAAGATATTCAGGATAATCAATATTTACTTCAATATTTGATATAATTGATACTAATTTTTTTCTTAATTCTTGAATTTTAGATGTTGTATTTCCTTGTAAATTAGATATTGCTATTTTTCTTGCACTTTCACTTTTTGTTGTAATTAAATCCATAATAGCACGAGATTTAGTAAAATCTATTCGACCATTTAAAAATGCTCTTTTAGTAAATTCGCCTGGTTCTGCTAATCTACAACCATTTTTAAGTAATAGCTCTAGTATTTTTTGTGTTGTAATTATACCACCATGACAATTTATTTCTACGATATCTTCGGTTGTAAATGTTTTAGGGGATTTCATAACACTAACTAAAACTTCATCAAGTACTTCATCATTATCTTTTATATAACCATATGAAATAGTATGACTATCTTGTTTTAATAAATCTCTTGAAAATATTTTATCAACTATTTTTATAGCATCTTTTCCACTTACTCTTACTATAGCTATCGCCCCAATACCAAGACTAGTAGATATAGCTGCAATTGTATCATTCATAAATACACCTTCTTTTTCGTGCCTTAATTATATTATCTTTTTATAAAAATATCAAGTAAAACTTAAAAAAGATTACAAAATGTAACCTTCTTATTTTAGTTTTTTTGGTTTTATTACTACATATCTATTTGGTTCTTCTCCAAAACTTTCAGTATAAACATCTCTACTGTTTGCAAGTGTATTATGTACTATTCTTCTTGCATAAGAATTCATTGGATCTAAACTAACTTCAATTTTAGTTTTTCCTACAGATTTCGCAGCCATTTTAGCAATATGTTCTATTCTTTTTTGTTTAGCAAGTTTATAATCTGCAACATCAATTACAATTTTATAATTCATTTTTATATTAGTTCTTACTACTTCATTTACTAAAGTTTGAATGGCATCTAAAACAACTCCTGATTTACCAATTAATACTTCATTTTTATTACTTAAAATATTTAAATAAAATAAATCATTTCTTGTTTTAGTTTCAATATTACAATTAACACCCATATCACTAATTATATCAATTAAAAAATCTTTTATCTTTTGTGTTAATTCATCTTTTTGGTAAACTTCAATTACACACATATCAGGGTTTTCTTTTTCACTTTTATCACATATTCTTATTATTAAGTCTTCTTCCTTCATATTCATTTTTTTAAACGCTTCTTCTTTTGCCTCCACTAAATGTTGTTCTTCAAAAATTTCTTTTTTCATAATACAACTCTCCTAATAATTAATTATTTGCCCTTTTTTTTATTATATCAGTATAAACATTTTGTAAAATAGTAAATACTGATGATGTAATCCAATAAACTGCTATAGCACTAGATAGTGAGAATCCCATAATACCAATAAATATTATCATGAAATACATCATACCTTTTGTTTGCTTTTCTAATTCAGGGTTAGCAACAGATTTATTCATTTTAAATGATATAAATGTTGTAGCTACGATTAATACTAATAATATTAAATAATACCAATCACCATTTCTTAACGCTACAAGTGGGGTAGTACCCATTTGGAAAATACCTAAGAAATTTTCTTCAAATATTGCAGGAATTCTATTTATTGCTTCAAGAAAAGCAAATAGTAGCGGTATTTGCAAGAAGGCAAATATACATCCTGCCATTGGGCTTATATTATATTTTTTATAAATAGCCATCATTTCTTGTGATTTTTTCATCATAGATTCTTGATCTTGTTTATTTTCATATTTCTTTTCAAGTCTAGCAAGTTCTGGTTGAGCTTTTTTCATATTTTCAGATTGCATTGCAGTTTTTTGTGTTACAGGAAATAAAAGAATTCTTATTCCTATTGTAATTAAAATAATTGCCAGTCCAGTTGAATTAACTACTTCGCCAAGTTTTACAATTAACCATGCTAGTGGTCTAACAAAAATACTATTCCAAATACTTTCATATTTTCCTGTTACTTTCATATCTTTACAGTCAGGAAGTTTTGATATATCAACTTTATTTTCTTCATATATTTTTAACATTTCTTCACTTGTTGGTTTACATAAAATATTTTCTGTAACATTTTGTCCTGTTGTAGGACTAACTACTACTTTATTGTTTTCATCTTTTAATACTTTAGTACATCCACATAACATAAATATCATAAGTATTATAATAAATATCTTCTTCTTATTTTTCATCTTTCTTCTCCTTTAATTTATTAAATAAGGATATTAAATTATCTTCAAGTTCTTTATAAGATTTATTTAATGCGTCCTTTCTTATAATTATAATATAATTTTTATTATTTTCATATATATTTTTATTATTATCTATAATAGATTTTATTTGGCGTTTAAGTTTATTTCTATTAACAGCATTACACATATTTTTAATAAAAGTAATTCCAAACTTTGGCATTAAATCATTATTTACTTCTTCATTAATAATAAAATATTTATTTACATAACCATTTTTCTTATTTATTATTCTAGTAAAATCCTCTTTATTTTTTACAATATTCTTTTTTTTCATAAATTACCTCTTTATACAGAAAAACCACTTTTTTCAAGTGGTATTATTTTGATAATTTTTTTCTTCCTTTAGCTCTTCTTTTATTAACAATACCTGATTTCATACGTGAGAAAAAACCATGTTTTTTTGCTTTTCTACGATTATTAGGTTGAAATGTTCCTTTTTTCATTCTTTTGCACCTCCAAACTAAATTGCCTTTTTCATTTACTAATTATATGAGAAAGTTAGGCTTTTGTCAATTAAAATTTAATTTTATCCCTTTATTTTTTCTACAATACCATTATCAATATTATAAACAACATCTGCTAAAGTATCTATATCTTCTTTTATATGAGAAGCAACAATTATTATTTTATCTTTTTTCTTTTCTTCATTTAATATTTTTCTTACCTCTTTTGCTGTTTCATTTTCTATACCATTTAATGGCTCATCTAATACAATTAACTTTGGATCTTCCATTAAGACTTGTGCTATACCTAATTTTTGTTTTGTTCCTAATGAATATTTACTATATTTTTTATTTATTTCTTCTTTTAAGTTTAATTTTTCTATAGTATCCATTATTTCTTTATCTCCAATTTTATTTTCAATTGATGCAAGTAGTTTAAGATTTTCATATCCCGTCAAATCAGGCAAAAAATTAGGCTTTTCAATTAAACATCTTGTACTTTTAGGAAAATCATTATTTAAAATATAATTATAATTGTCTAATAAAACTTCTCCACTTGTTGGAGTATAAAATCCACATATTATTTTCAATAATACACTTTTTCCACTTCCATTTCTTCCTGTAAAGCCATATATTTTTCCACTTTCAAATGTTAAATTAATATCTTTTAATACATATACATCTTTAAACTTTTTAGATAAATTTTTTATTTCCAATTTCATATTTATTCTCCTTTATAAATTTTCAAATATTTTTTTATTTTTATTCTTAATTATTTTACTTATTATAGTAATTATTAATATTAATATAACTATCATGTAAATTATATAACATTTTAAACTCCAAATACTTTTAGGTAGCACAATAATTAAAAGTATTCCACCTATTATAGGTAAAAATTTTGTTTTATTTAATGTAATAAATAAAATATACATTAATAAGAAAATGAATCCTACTAAAGATGTGTAAAAATAATCTGCTAACATTAAATTAATAATATTACTATCAAACACTTTATTATTTATTAATAAAATTATAACTACTAAAACGTATTGCAATATTTTTAAAATAAAACTAAAAATTAAAAATATAATGACTTTATCAATAAACCATGTTAACATATTTGTTCTTAAAAATATATTATCTAAACTATATTTAATATCTCTTATAAATAAATCCGTTATTAAAAAAGCTATTATTCCAATATTTAGTAAATACATACATATTTCAAGTGGACCAGATTCTTTTAATATAATATTAGTTCCCATTGAAGTATTTACAATACTTATAAAAGATAAATCCATATTTACATTTATAAATGTTGTAACAATTGGAAATAGTAAAAATAATAACAAAATTCTTTTTCTTTTTTTTAACAAATACAAAATGTCAGTAAAGAAAATATATCTTATATTATTTATATTTTTATTCTTTTTTAAAATAAACTTATATAATAAAAGTGATATTATTAATAAAATTAATATATAAATACATGAATATAAAACTTCCATAGAAAATGAACTATATTTTATATTATTAAAATAACTCCAAGGAAAAATTAAAAATTTATTATAAATCATATCACTTGAACTTGAAAGTAAAAATCCCATGATAAATAATGAGTTAAATATACAAACTATTTTTGTTTTAAAATTAATATAAATTAAACTTTCAATTAGACAAAATAATAAACTTAAAATTATGTATCTTCCTAAATAGAATATTAAATATAAATTGTTTGTTATATTATAGTTTTGATATAATGTATAACTTCCAGGTTCATATGTCAGAAAGCATTTAATTGTAAAATATATAAGAAAAAAGATGGTTAAATGTAAGATATTAAATATTAAAACATTTTTTAATAATTCTTTTATGTATCTTTTTTTATTATTTAATCTTATTATATAAAAAGAAAATTCATTATCAAAAGTTGTACATATATTAAGAGTATTAATAAATAATATTAAAAACATAAATATATTAAAAATATCGAACATAAAAGTATTAAGTACAGAAGAAGAAAATGTTGTATTAAGTCCAAGAGCAAAACTTCCATATAAACAAAGAATAATTGTTAAAATTAAAATTATTTTATATCTATCAGTTGAAGCAAAATAATTTAATATTTGATAAGTATTATGCGTTTTGTTTTTCACTATTTTCTATTACCTCCTGCTTATTTTGATAAAATTTATATAAAATAAATGTAGATAATCCCTGCAAAATAAAGGAAACTAATAACATTTTTAATAAATTAATCTTAGTATCAGTAAAAAAGTATCCTGTTATATTAAATATTTCTTCAGAAACATTTAAATTTAAAAATTTATATAAGATAAACGCGTATATAACTACATAAATAATAATGTCTATAATTAAAAATAAGATATATCCCATAATTATAGCAAGAGTTGTATTTTTTGTTTTTTTAACACAAAATAATCCAATATTGGCATAAAAAACACTCATAAAATAAGTAATAAATAAAAATCCTATAAAATACATAAAGAAATGATTATACTTAAATTCACTATAAACCGCGATAGAGTAAACACTACTTGCTATTTTTGTATTAAATCCTGTTAATATTCCAGAAACTAACAATATTACGATAAGAGAAATAGGTATAATTAAAGAAATAGTTAATATAAATTTATATTTATCCTTTAAGTACGATTTATAACTTTGTCTTGTCAAATAATTTTTTAACATTCCACTTGAATACTCTTGATGAAGTGTCCCCACAACCATAATCATAATAAGAAGGGGAGATAAAAATTGAAGAACACTATAAGTTTCATTTTCAACAATGCTATTATAAACAGTATATAAATCAAGTTCATTTAATTTTTTATATGGGTCATTATTTTCAATAAAATGTTTTAAATTATTTTCATCTTGATAATATGGTAATTTACAAACATAGTGATTAACATTCTTTTTTTCATAGCAATTTTCTTTTATTGTATTATAATCATCAATAAATTTATAATATGGTTTATAAAAGTTATAAAAAGATATAACAATTAATCCTGTAATTATTAAAATTGGTATTAGTATGTATTTATTAAATTTTAATTTCATAATTCTTTACCTCATTATTTTTATATTTTTAATATATCATGGATTAAATAAATAATCAATTCATCGGAGCAATTAGTTTTTAACTTTTTTAGTTAATATCTGTAGTTAATTTATAATAAAAAATTATTAATATTTAAAAATTAACAATATTTTAGTTAATAACTGCAGTTATTTTATCCTTATATAATATATATTTTAATATTTATTAACCATTGTTAACAGTTATTAACAATTTATTTATAACATAATGTTAATTAAAATAATAACTTTTTTCTTGAAATTTGTTAAAAAGTCATTTATTATATATAGACGAAGGGTTTTATATGTTGAAAACTATGTTAATAAGTTAGTTAATTTCTGTTTGGGTATTTTATTTTTTTTAATAATGTATTACAATTAAATTGACTTAAAAAATCTTATGGGGAAGGAGGTTATAATATGAATGATAGTATATGGAATAAAACATTATTAAGTATTAAAAATATTATAGATCCTCTTCCTTTTAATACATGGTTTAGTAATATTGAATTTATTGATATTCAAGATGATAAATTGAGATTATGCGTACCATATTTACTTTACAAAACGCATATTGAACAAAATTATAAAGAAATAATAATAGATAATTTTAATAACAATTCTAGTTTTAAAATAAATGATATTATCTTTATTTTAAAGGAAAATCTTAATGAAATACTTGATAAAGAAAAAGAAAAAACTGAAACTAAAGATGATGTTGATAAATATAAACCTAAAAAAGCAATTAATTCTAATTTAAATAAAAATTATACTTTTGATACATTTGTTGTAGGCGAATCAAATAAATTTGCACAAGCTGCAGCTCTTGCAGTAGCAGAAAATCCTGGTAAGATGTATAATCCTTTATTTATATATGGTAACAGTGGACTTGGTAAAACTCATCTTATGCATGCAATTGGTAATTATATTGAAGAAAAACACAAAAAACGTGTCTTATATGTTACCTGTGATCAATTTCTTGAAGATTTTATGGGATTATCAAGAAAAAATAATATTAACAATAATAATTTAGATTATATGGAATTTTTTAAGAGTAAATATCGTGATATTGATGTATTAATAATAGATGATATTCAATTTCTTGGGGGAGCAACAGCATCACAACAAGAGTTTTTCCATACATTTAATAATTTGCATAACGATTCTAAGCAAATAATTGTATCATCCGATAGATCACCAGATGATTTAAAATTTCTTGAAGATAGACTTCGTACTAGATTTTGTTGGGGTTTACAAGTTGATATTGCACCACCTGAATTTGAATTAAAAGTAGCTATTATAAGAAAAAAATTAAATGGAGAAAAGTTAAAAATAAATGATGATGTTATTAATTTTATTGCTTCAAATGTAGGAAACGATGTAAGGCAACTTGAAGGTTCAATTACAAGACTTATTGCTTATTCAGTAATTATGGGTGTTAATAATCCAACTTTAGAATTTGCAATGGAAGCATTAAAAGAATTTACTAAAAAAACAAGTGGTACAGATCAAAATAATATAAGAAGAATACAAAAAAGTGTAGCAAATTTTTATAAAATATCTTATGAAGATATAAAATCTAATAAAAGGCCACCAAATATAGCCATTCCAAGACAAGTAGCAATGTATTTATGTCGTAAATTAACTAATGAATCTTTTGAAAGAATAGGAATAGAATTTGGTGGAAAAAATCACGCTACTGTAATGCATTCTTGTAATAAAATAGAAACTTCATTAAAAAGTAACATGGAATTAAAAGAAGCAATTATTCATATAGAACAAGAATTAAAATAATGTTAATATCAGTTAATAATTGTTAAAAAAAATCTTCTAAAAGTACTGATATATAAGGTTTTAATAAGTTATTAACAGTTATTAACTGCTATAATAAAAAAAATAAATAAATAAAAGAAAGAAGGAATTTTTATGAAATTAAAAATTAGAAAAAACGTTTTATCCGAAGCATTAAATAATGTATCAAAAGCATTATCATCAAAGAATATTGTACCTATATTATCAGGTATTAAGTTTAATTTAACAAAAGAAAAACTTATTTTAACCGCATCAGATAATGATATTACAATTCAAACTGAAATAGAAAAAAGTGAAGATTTAGAAATTTTAAAAACAGGAAGTATAGTAATAAAAGGTAAATATATAATTGATATTATTAGAAAATTAGATTCAGAATTTATTAATATGGAAATAGTTGATGATTATAAAGTACTTATCTATACAGAAAATAGTGAATTTAATTTAAATGGTATTGATGCTAGAGAATATCCCCCAATAGATTTAAGTTTAAATGATGATTTTATTAGTTTATCAATTAAAGATTTTAAAAATATTATAAATCAAACTAATTATGCTTCAAGTACTGATGAATCAAGAATAGTTTTAACAGGATTAAATTTAAAAACAAATAAAGAAATGCTTGAATGTAGTGCAACAGATTCTTATAGATTATCTCTTAAGAAATATAAAATGGATAAAGTATTAACAAAAGATGTTAATATTATAATTCCAAGTAGAAATTTAACTGAATTATTAAAATTATTTTTTGATGAAGATGAAGAAATATTAAATATATATATATTCAGTAATAAAATAATTTTTAAATTTAATAATATTATTTTCCAATCAAGATTAATTAATGGAAGTTATCCAAATACTGTTAATTTAATTCCAGAAGAAACATTATTTGATTTAAGAATTAACAAAAGAGAATTTTATAATATGGTTGATAGAGCATCTATATTAAATAATGATAGGGATAATAACATTATTACTTTAGAAATTAACAATAATTTGTTAAAAATTACTTCTATGTCACTTGAAATAGGTAAAGTAGAAGAAAAATTAGCAGTTAATTGTAGTGATAATATTAAAATATCATTTAGTAGTAAATATATGATGGATGCTTTAAGAACAATATCAACAGAAGATGTTATTATTAGTTTTGTAGGAGAAATAAAACCTATTTTATTAAGAGAAAGTAGTAATAATGATTTAATTGGATTAATTTTACCAATTAGAACATATTAAAATAAATTAAGACAAAAAACGACAGAAAAATATGTTACATTTTATGTGTAATATATTTTTTATATTATTATTTAGTACAGGGGGATATTATGGAATATGAAATTAATAGCGATACTTTAGCTATAATTCCTTATCAAAAAGGAAAAAGTAAAATACTTGAGTTAAATGATGAATATATTGTTGATTTAACACCATATCAAGTAATTGAGAATAGTTGTAGTTATTATGGAAGTTCATTAAATGGCAGAATGAATGGTGCAAGAAGCATTTTAGGTTCAGTTTATAAAATACCAGTGATGGTAGAAGAAACTAATAATTTAATATTTTTTCCAACAACAGCAATTGAAAATGAAAAAAATGTTTGGATAGGGTCAAATAATATTTTAAATTATGAGAAAAAAGGAAAAAATACAGTAGTAGAATGGAAAAATAATAAAAAAACTGAGTTTAATATGCCCATCTTGTCCATAGAAACTCAACTATTAAGAGTTAATAAGTTAATAACAATAACAAAACAACGAAAAAATTAATAAAAAGGGTAATTTTTTAAAAAAAAACGCCCTTTTTTGCCTTTTTTATGGTATAATTGTTATGTAAGTATAGGACTACTAGTTTTGGGAGTTGATGTTAATTTGGTAAAAAAATGAGTAAATTTTATGTATCTTGAAAAAATTAAAATAAAAAACTTTAAAAAAATAATAAATTTAGAAACTGAATTAAATAAAAATATTAATATTTTTATTGGAAACAACGCTCAAGGAAAAACTAGTATCTTAGAAAGTATATATGTTCTTGCACTTACAAAACCATCAAAATCTGTTGAAGAAAGTGAATTAATAAATAAAACAAGTGATTTTTCGTTGATAAAAGGTAATTTAAGATATGAAAAAAATCAAAAAGAAATGGAAGTTATTTTAACTAATCAAGAAAAAATATTGAAAATTAATAAAAAGGAAATAAAAAAAGTTAGTGATTATTTAACTAATTTAAATGTTATTATGTTTAGTCCTGATGATTTAGATATAATTAAAAAATCACCACTTGTAAGAAGAAATTTATTAAATATTGAATTATGTCAATTATTTCCTAATTATATGAAAGTATTAAATGAATATAATAAATTACTTAAAATAAGAAATGAATATTTAAGAAAAAATTATTTAAATATTGATAAAGCATATTTTGATATAATAACAGAAAAATTAATTGATAGACTTATAATTATAAGAAATTATAGAGAAAAGTATATTGAATGTATCAATTCAAATATTGAAGTTATTTATAAAAAAATAATGAAAACAGGTAATTTAAAAATAAATTATAATAAAAATATATCTTTTGATAACAAAGAAGAAATTATTAATTATTATAAAGATAATTATTATAATGAGGTAGATAAGAAAATGACTCTTTTTGGTATTCAAAAAGATGATTTATCTTTTTATGTTGATTCTATGGATTTAAAAGATTATGGTTCACAAGGGCAACAAAGGGTAGCTATTTTAGCATTTAAACTTGCTGAAATTAATATTTTCAAAGAAATAAAAAAAACATATCCAATTGTTCTTTTAGATGATATTTTTAGTGAACTTGATATCGAAAAAAGAAATAATTTACTTAAATTTATTAAATCAAATATTCAATTTATAATAACAACAACAGACATAAAAAATATAAGTGATAAAATTGTTGAAAAAGCAAGTATTTTTAAAATAAAAGATGGAAATATAACAAATTATGGAAGGAAGAAAAATTATGGAACAACAAAAACATTATGATTCTAGTGATATTCAAGTTCTTGAAGGACTTGAAGCAGTAAGAAAAAGACCTGGAATGTATATAGGAACAACAGATGTAAAAGGACTTCATCATCTTGTATGGGAAATAGTAGATAACTCAATAGATGAAGCTTTAGCAGGTTATTGTAAACATATTGAAATAGTAATTAATAAAGATAATTCAATTACAGTAAAAGATGATGGTAGAGGAATACCAACAGAAATACATCCTAAAACAAAAATATCTACAGTAGAAACTGTTTATACAGTATTACATGCTGGTGGTAAATTCGGAGGAGGAGGATATAAAGTATCTGGAGGACTTCATGGTGTAGGTGCCAGTGTTGTTAATGCTTTGTCAAAATGGTTAGAAGTAACTGTTTATAAAAATGGTAAAGTCCACTTTATAAGATTTGAAAATGGTGGACATACTGTTGAACCTTTAAAAGTAATAGGTACATGTAGTGAAAATAGAACGGGAACAACTGTGACATTTAAACCAGATCCTGAGATATTTGATACGGACATATATAGTTATGAAACATTAAAAGTTCGTGTTCGTGAATTAGCATTTTTAAATAAAGGTTTATCACTTAATTTAAGAGATGATCGTGATTTAGAAGACACAACTGGTGAAACTTTCTGTTACGAAGGTGGAATTAGTGAATATGTAAGATTTATTAATAAAGATAAAACAGTATTACATGAAAATATAATTCATCTTGAAGGCGAAGAAGATGATGTTCAATTTGAAGTAGCTATGCAATATAATAACAGTTATAATGAAAATATTTATTCTTTTGTTAATAATATTAATACACATGATGGTGGAACACATGAAGAGGGTGTTAGAAGAGCATTAACAAGAATAATAAATTCTTATGCAAGAAAAACTAATATGTTAAAAGAAAAAGATGAATCTTTAACAGGAGATGATGTTAAAGAAGGATTAACAATGATTATTTCTTGTAAACATCCAAATCCTCAGTTTGAAGGGCAAACTAAAGGTCGTTTAGGAAATAGTGAAGTAAGAAAACTTGCTGATAGTGTTTTTTCAAAAGGATTTGAAAGATTTTTAATGGAAAATCCTGATGAAGCTAAAATTATTATAAATAAAGCACTACTTGCTAATAGAGCTAGAAATGCTGCAAGAAAAGCAAGAGAAATAACAAGAAAAAGTGATTTAGGAACATCTAATTTCTTTGGTAAATTATCAGATTGTAAAAGTAAAGATCCAAGTATATCTGAAATATTTATTGTCGAAGGGGATTCAGCAGGAGGTTCTGCTAAAAAAGGTAGAGATTCGATGACTCAAGCTATTCTTCCTTTAAGAGGGAAAATACTTAATGTTGAAAAAGCAAGACTTGATAAAGCATTAGGAAATGAAGAAATAAGAACAATAATAACAGCATTTGGTACAGGAATTGGTGATGAATTTGATTTATCTAAGTTAAGATATGATAAAATTATTATCATGACCGATGCCGATGTTGATGGAAGTCATATTAGAGTACTTTTATTAACTTTATTTTATAGGTTCTTTAGACCAATTGTTGAAAAGGGGCATGTATATGCAGCTCAACCACCACTTTTTAGAATTATGCATGGCAAAACAAGAAAATATGTTCTTGATGAAAAAGAAAAGGACGATTATTTAGCGTCACTTCCAGAAAATGTAAGAAATCGTGCTGAAATTGCCCGTATGAAAGGTCTTGGGGAAATGGATGCTGAAGAATTAAATGAAACAACAATGGATATCGAAAAAAGAGTATTAAGAAAAATAACTGTAGAGGATTGCATGGCAGCAGATTCAATATTCGAGAAACTTATGGGTGATGAAGTAGAACCAAGGCGATTATTTATCGAAGAAAACGCTAAGTTTGTTGAAAATCTTGATATTTAGGAGGTTAATTTATGGAAAATGAAGAAAAAACAACTGAAAATGAAATAAATAATAAAGAAAAAGATGATTATGGTGGAAAATTTCATGAACGAGATAGTCATAATATAAATGATATTGTAAATGAGGTAAAAACATCATTTTTAGATTATTCAATGAGTGTTATAGCTTCACGTGCAATACCCGATTTAAGAGATGGTTTAAAACCTGTTCACCGAAGAATTTTATGGAGTATGTTTGAAGAAGGAAATACTCCAGATAAACCGCATAAAAAATCTGCTACTACTGTAGGTTATGTTATGGGGCATTATCATCCACATGGTGATAGTTCAATATATGAAGCAATGGTAAGACTTGCGCAAGATTTTAACCAAAGATATATGTTGGTTGATGGGCATGGTAATTTTGGTAATATTGAAGGCGATGGTGCAGCAGCATATCGTTATACTGAAGCAAGATTATCTAAAATATCTCTAGAACTTTTAAGAGATATCAAAAAAGATACAGTTGATATGGATGATAACTTTGACGTTACAAGTAAAGAGCCAAAAGTACTTCCATCAAGGTTTCCAAATGTTTTAGTAAATGGATCAATGGGAATCGCAGTAGGTATGGCAACAAATATCCCACCACATAATTTAGGTGAAGTAATTGATGGTTGTGTTGCTTATATTGATAATCCTGAAATAGATACTTTAGGTCTTATGCAATACGTTAAAGGACCTGATTTTCCAACAGGGGGTATTATTTTAGGAAACTCTGGTATTAAAAAGGCTTATGATACTGGTAGAGGGTCTATAACAATTAGAAGTAAAGCAACTATTGAAGAACATGGAAATCACAATAATATTGTTATAACGGAAGTACCATATGGCGTTAATACTTTGGAATTAAAAAACAAAGTAGGAGAACTTGTTAGGGATAAGATAATTGATGGAATATCTGATTATCACACTGATTTAAAAGATGGGGTAAAAATAACAATTACTTTAAAAAAAGATGCTAACCCACAAGTTGTACTTAATAATTTATATAAACATACTAATTTTCAAATCAGTTATGGAATTAATTTTTTAGTAATTGATGATGGAACACCAAGAACATTACCACTTAAAGATATAATTGAAAAATATATAGATCATCAAAGAATAGTTATAATAAGAAGAACGAAATTTGATCTTGATAAAGCAGAAGCAAGAGTACATATTTTAGAAGGCTATAAAATAGCGTTAGACCATTTAGATGATGTAATTAAAATAATCCGTGAATCAGAAACAGATGTTATTGCAAAAGAAGAATTAATTAAAAGATTTGGTTTTAGTGATATTCAAGTTGATGCTATACTAGAATTAAAACTTCGTCGTTTAACGGGTTTAGAAAGAGATAAAATAGAACAAGAATTAGCTGAAACTTTAAAATTAATCGAAGAATTAAAAGCAATTTTAGCTAGTCGTGAAAAGATAGATAATATAATAAAAACTGAAATGCTTGAGATAAAAGATAAATATGCAGATGAAAGAAGAACATCAATTGATATGACTGCAATTGATTATATTGAAGATGAATCGTTAATTCCTGTTGAAAACATAATGATATCTTTAACAGAAAAAGGATATATCAAACGTTTGGCCGTAAATACATATAGAACACAAAATCGTGGTGGTGTAGGAATAAAAGGAATGACAACAAATGAAGAAGATAATGTTAATAAGTTAATTACATCATCAACTCATGATGATATATTGTTCTTTAGTAATTATGGAAAAGTTTATAGAGTAAGAGGATATGAAATTCCACTTGGAAGTAGACAATCAAAAGGGTTACCAATAATTAATTTAATTCCAATAGAAAAAGAAGAAAAAATAACATCAATTATTTCAATAGATCCAAAAGAAGTTAATGATGAAAAGAATTTAGTATTTGTAACAAAATATGGTTTAGTAAAACGTACTAATATAAAAGAATTTGAGTCTATAAGAAATAATGGTAAAATAGCTATCACATTAAAAGAAGATGATGAATTAATAAATGTTAATTTAACTGATGGTACAAATGAAATAATAATTGCTGCTAATAATGGTAGAATGGTTAGATTTAATGAAAAAGAAGTTAGATTGATGGGTAGAACAGCAAGTGGTGTAAAAGGCATTGAACTTGATAATTCATATGTAATTGGAGCAGAAGTAGCAGATAGTTCAAAATTAATATTAGTTATAACAGAAAAAGGATATGGTAAAAAGACTGAAACTGATGAATATAGATTAACTCATCGTGGAGGAAAAGGAGTAAAAGCTCTTAATATTACCGATAAAAATGGTTTAATCGTTGCATTTAAATCGGTTGTTGGTGATGAAGATATAATAATCACAACTAATAGTGGTATAGTTATAAGGTTAGATGTAAATAAAATATCCACATTAAAACGTAATACACAAGGTGTAAGATTAATATCATTAAAAGATAATCAAATAGTAACTAATGTAACAGTAACAGAAAAAGAAGAACCAGAAGAAGAAATCATAGAAGAATAATAAAAGAGTGTTTATTAAAAAAACACTCTTTTTATATTTAATATTGTAATGTTCCACGTGGAACATTACTTTTTTATAAAATAATTTTGTTAATTTTTTGTTACAAATTATTTCCCGGGAAATAATTGGGTAAGATTATTGTATTAAACTGAACATTTTTCTAACTTATGAATAAAAAAATACATATTTAAAATTCATTTTCAATGTTTCACGTGGAACATTCATAATTTTATTGACTTTTAATTTGATTTAATATAATATTTAAATCGTGCAACATATATATTAGAACCAGGTCAGGACTGGAAAGTAGCAGCCTTAATAATCCCTATATGTGTGCACTTTTTTATTGGAGGTTATATGGATAAATATATGATTGAAGCAATTAAACAAGCTAAAATAGCACAAAACAAAGGAAATATCCCTGTGGGAGCAGTTATTGTTATGAATAATAAAATTATTTCAAAGGCATATAATAAAAAGAATTCAAAAAAAGTGTCTATATATCATGCGGAAATTTTAGCAATTATTAAAGCTTGTAAAAAACTAAAATCTTGGAGATTAAATGAATGTGATTTATATGTAACACTAGAGCCATGCAATATGTGTTTATCTGCAATAGGCGAATCTCGAATAAAAAACGTATATTATTTATTGAAATCTAATTATAAAGATGTAGAAACTGCAAATAAAAAAAATATTAGAATTAATAAATTGCTTGACATATATGGATATAATGAAACTTTAAGCGCTTTTTTTAAAGATAAGAGAAAGTAATGTTCCACGTGGAACATTACTTTTTTCTAAAACAGTTTTGTTAATTTTTTGTTACAAATTATTTCCCGGGAAATAATTGGGTAAGATTATTGTAATAAATAGAACATTTTCATAACTTATGAATGAAAAATATATGTTTTTTTATTATTTTCAATGTTTCACGTGAAACATTGAAATATATTATATTATTATATATAGCATTGTATTTATAATAATAAAACATAATATGTTATTAAATAACACTTAAATAATAATATATGTTCCACGTGGAACATTACTTTTTTTCTAAAACAGTTTTGTTAATTTTTTGTTACAAATTATTTCCCGGGAAATAATTGGGTAAGATTATTGTAATAAATAGAACATTTTCATAACTTATAGATAAAAAATAGCATTTATTTAAATAATTATATGTTTCACGTGAAACATATATAAAAATTATTAAAAATATAGTTAAATAAATAAATTTTATGATATAATTTATTTATACTTTATTGTTAGTTAAGGGGGGTGCAAAATGAGTTATCTTGCATTATATAGAAAATATAGGCCACAAACATTTGAAGAAGTTGTAGGCCAACAATATGTAACAAAAATATTGAAAAATACTATTGAAAGACATATGACATCACATGCATATTTATTTTCTGGTCCTAGAGGTACTGGTAAAACGACTATAGCAAAGTTAATTGCTAAATTACTTAATTGTGAAAATCCAATAGATGATAAACCTTGTGAAAAATGTCCGAGTTGTATAGCATTTAATGAAAAAAATCATCCAGATATTATTGAAATGGATGCTGCTTCAAATAACGGTGTTGATGAGATAAGAGAAATAAGGGATAAGGTTACATTAATGCCTTCTATTTCAAAATATAAAGTATATATTATAGATGAAGTTCATATGCTTTCGATCGGAGCATTTAACGCTTTATTGAAAACCCTTGAAGAACCACCACAACATGTTGTATTTATCTTAGCTACAACCGAATTATATAAAGTTCCTGCAACTATAATATCAAGATGTCAATGCTTTAATTTTGAAAAAATAAGTGAAGATGATATTGTTAATAAATTGAAATTTATCGTAGAAAGAGAAAAAATAAAAGTAGAGGAAGAAGTTTTAAATTTAATTGCAAAATACTCTGATGGAGGACTTAGAGATGCAATTAATTTACTTGATAAATTAGCTTGTTGTTCTACTAATATTACAACAAATGATTTTTATGAAATAAAAGGAATTGTAAAAGAAGAGGAATTGTCTGATATAATTAATTATCTTGTTAAAAACGATACTAAAGAAGCATTGGATAAAATTGATTATTTAGGAAAAAAAGGAAAAAATTTTATTTTATTTACGACTGAGTTGATTGAATATTTAAAAAATATGTTAATAAGTAATAAACAATATGAAATAAACAAAAGTGATATTTTTGAAATAATAGATATTTTAAATGATACAGTTAATAATATGAAAAATAGTAGTTATCAAAAAGTATTGTTAGAGGTTTCATTTTTGAAAATTGAAGCTTTGCTAGAAAATAATAAAATTTCTGAAGAGAAAAATACTTTTTCAGAAAAGGAATTTCCTATTGAAATAAAAAAAGAAAAAAATAATAATATTGAAAAAACAGAAATAAAAGAAGCAAATAGTCTAAACGAACAAACATTCGAATTAAATAAAATTAGAATAAATAATGCGTTAGCACTTGCTAATAAAAGTCTACTTGAAGATTTAAAAATATGTTGGATAAACTTATCTGACTATTTATATAATAAAGAATTTGGTAGTGTTGTATCTTTTTTGATTGATGGAAATGTTCGTGTGGTTGGAGAAAAAGATGTAATTATATCATTTAAATATGATTCTGTATTAGAAAATGCTTTATTAAACGTGTCAAAAATTGAATCATTAATTTATTTAATTGTTAATAAAAATTATAAAGTTTCCTTTGTTTTAGATGATGAATGGGAAACAATAAAAAATAAGTTTATTTTGGATAAAAAAAATGGAATAAAATATACTTATAAAGAAGAAATATTAATTGAAAAACCAAAAGAACAAGAAAAATATGATAAAATAGAAATAGAAACAAAAGAAACAATAAAAGATGCATTAGACCTTTTTGGTCAAGATTTTGTTGAAATACAATAAAAAAGGAGAGATTAAATATGAATATGCAAGCAATTTTAAAACAAGCACAAAATATGCAAAAAGAAATTACAAATGCACAAAAAGAAATAAACGAAATGGAATTTACAGGAAAAAATGGCTTAGTTACTGTAATAGTAAAAGGAACTAGAAATATTAAAAGTATAAGAATTGAAGAAGATGAAGATATAAAAGAAGATCTATCTATTTTAGAAGATATGCTTACTATAGCTATCAATGACGCATTTAAACAAATTGATGATATTACTAATAAAAAACTTGGTAAATATGCTAATATGATGCCAGGGCTTATGTAGTTTATGTACCCAAAAACATTAAGTAATTTAATTGAATCATTTAAACTTCTTCCTGGAATTGGCGAAAAAACAGCAGAACGTCTTGCTTTTGCAGTATTGCGTTTTAGCGAAGAAGAATGTGATAAATTTAGTAAAAATATAGAAAATTCAAAAAAGAATATTCATCCATGTAAAAAATGCGGAACATTAACTGATGAAGAAGTTTGTAGTATTTGTAAAGATAAAACAAGGACAAAGGATACACTTATTGTGGTAGAAGACTCTAAAGATGTTTTCTTGTTTGAAAAAATAGGTAATTTTAAAGGATATTATCATGTTCTTGGGGGCTTAATTTCACCTCTGGATGATATTGGCCCAAATGATATTGAAATAAAGTCATTAGTTGAGAAAATAGATAAAGATAACATAAAAGAAATTATTTTAGCAATAAAATCAGGTATCGAAGCTGATACAACATCTTTATATTTAAAGAAAATTTTAGAAAATAAAAATGTATCAATTACTAAAATAGCAAGTGGTATCCCAATTGGAGGAGATTTAGATTATGTAGATTCGCTTACTTTAGAATCTGCAATAAAGAATAGAAAAGAAGTACTATAAAATATATTAATTTCATATATTTTAAGGGAGGACTATGAAAAAAATACTGAAAGTTTTAAGAGGATTTTTACTCGCACCATTTATTCTTTATATTTATAATCTAATATCATTACCTTTAAATTTAATAATTCCCATAAATATATTTTCTATTGTTTTTGTGGGACTTTTAGGTATCCCAGGTTTGGTTACTATTATTGCATTTTTGTTAATTGCATAAAGAGGTAAAAATGTTAGAAGATTACAAAGAAAAACAACCATTATTTTATAATCAAGTTTCAAAAATAATAAAAAGTGATAAAATATCACATGCTTATTTAATTGAAACAAATGATTGTCCTTATGGATTTGATATTGCTATGTCTTTATCAAAATCTTTTTTGTGTCAGAAAAAAAACAATAGTCCTTGTTCTTCTTGTAATATATGCTTAAATATAGATACAAATAATTATCCTGATTTAAAAATAATAGAAGCAGATTCAAAAATAATAAAGAAAGAACAATTATTAGAATTGCAAAAAGAATTTAGCGTGAAACCACTTTATGGAAAATATTTAATTTATATAATAAAAAATGCTGAATTATTAAATAGAAGTTCAGCAAATACTATTTTAAAATTTTTAGAAGAACCAAGTCCTAACATAATAGCAATTCTTTTAACAAATAATATTTACAATTGCTTAGATACAATAATTTCAAGATGTCAGGTATTATCCTTAATAAAGGAAGAAAAAATAAATAATAATATTTTTAAAAAAATATATGAAAAAATATCTCCAAACGAAGAATTTAATCTTTTTGTTGAAAAACAAATTATAAATATAATGGAATTTTATGAAAAATTAGAAAAAGATAAAACAAAATTAATTGCATTTTATGATGTTTTTAGTCTTACTGATAAAATTGATATTTTATTTGATATAGGAATTAAATTATATATAGATATTTTAAATTATAAATTAAAAAGAAAAATAGAATATTTTGAAAACAATATAGATATTATAAAAAATATTAGTAATTTTAATGAATTTAATGATATAATAAGAAAAATTGAAATTATTAATGATTTTCAAAAGAAATCAAGTTATAATGTAAATAAGGAATTGTTTATAAATAATTTTATTATAACTTTTTCAGGAGGTAATTTATGATAGATGTAATAGGGATAAGTTTTGCTAATTCAAATAAAATATATTATTTTAATATAAATGGTTTACCTTTGACTAAAAAAGATGCTGTAATTGTAGAAACTGAGCGTGGAGAACAATATGGTATTGTTAAGACTAGTGTAATTAATATAGATAAATCATTACTTCAAAGTGAAGTAAAAAATGTTTTAAGAAAAGCAAATAATGAAGATGAAAAACAAAATAATATAAATTTAAAAGACTCTGTTAAGGCAATGGAAGATTGTGAGAAAATAAAAGATGAATTAGGTTTAGATATGAAAATTTTATCCGCATCTTTTACATTTGATAGAAAGCAACTTTTATTTAACTTTTTAGCAGATGATAGAGTCGATTTTCGTGAACTAGCAAAAAGACTTGCAAGTATATATAAAACAAGAATAGAACTTCGTCAAATAGGTGTTCGTGATAAAGCAAAAGAAATTGGTGGTTACGGTCAATGCGGTAGAAAGCTTTGTTGTCATGGCTTTTTAGATAATTTAAATGGTGTTTCAATAAATATGGCTAAAAATCAAAACCTAGCATTAAATCCTGAAAAAATAAACGGTGTTTGTGGAAGACTTATGTGTTGCCTAGCTTATGAAAATGAATCTTATTTTGAGTATAAAAAAGATTTGCCAAGAGTGGGTGAAGTTATAAAAACAAAAGAAGGAACTGGTAAAGTAATATACGTTGATTTATTTGCTAAAAAATATAAAATTGAAACTGAAGAAGGGCAAATAATAGATATTGAAAAATAAGAGGTGAGTTATTTTGAAACTAATCGTTGGGCTTGGAAATCCAGGAAAAGAATATGAAAACACAAGGCATAATATTGGTTTTATGGTAATAGATAATTATTTAAAAAATGAAAAGTTTAAAACTAAATTTAATGGAATGTATCTAAAGAAAGTTATAAATAATGAAGAAGTTATATTTTTAAAACCTTTATCATATATGAATTTATCTGGAGAAGTTGTTAAAAAATATGTTAATTATTTTAAAATTAATCTAAGTGATTTATTAATAATAAGTGATGATCTTGATATGCCTTGTTTTAAAATAAAATTAAAATATAAAGGTTCAAGTGGTGGTCATAACGGACTTAAAAATATAATTCAAAATATAAATACCGAAGAATTTAAAAGATTAAAAATAGGTATTTCTAATAATTTAAATATTGATACAAAATCTTATGTTTTAAGTAAATTTAATCAAGAAGAACTAGAAAAGTTACATAAAAAATTTGAAATAACGAATAATATAATTAATGATTTTATAAATTTAGATTTTGAAAAAGTAATGAGTAAATATAATGAATCGAGATGATGTTATGAATATATTTTCTAATATTATTAAAACTTATAATGAAAATAACATAGGCCTAAAAGGAATGAATTTAGGCTTTTTTTCGCTTTATTTAAATAAATTACTAAAAGAAACAGATAATGGAATAATCGTAGTTACTCCTACAATATATGAAGCGAATAAATTATATCAAAACTTTAGTGATACAAAAGATGTTTTTCTATATGAAACAGATGATGTTTTAACGAGTTTAGCAACAAGTAAAAGTCCTGAGTTGAAAGTAGAAAAATTAAATATTTTAAAAGAATCATTAAACAATAATAAAAAAATAATAATAACAGATATAAATGGCTATTTAAAAAAGTTACCAAGCATTAATGATTTTAAAAATAATATTATAAAATTAAAAATAGGAACAGATATAAATTTAAAAAATATAGTAGATAATTTATATGAAATAGGATATGAAAAAGAAACATTAGTAACAAAACCTGGAGAATTTGGAGTAAGAGGATTTATTCTTGATATTTTCCCATTAAACGAAGAAAATCCAATAAGAATAGAGTTTTTTGGAGATACAATTGAAAGTATTAGATATTTTGAAGTAGAAAGTCAAAAGTCACTTGAAAATATTGATGAAATAGAAATTTATTCAATTTCTAAAACTAGCGAAAAATACTCATCATTATACGAATATTTAAATAATCCTTTAGTAATATTTAAAGATTATTCCCAAATAAAAATATCATATGAGAGAATAATGAATGATATATTTGAACTTAATATAGAAAATCCACTTTATGATATAAATGATATAGATGGAAAGAAAATAAATTACTATTTTGATTTAGATGATGATACTTCTTTAGCAAAAAAAGTTGTTAATTTAAATATTAAAAATGTTGAAAGATTTAATTCAAATATAGAAATAATTAATAAATACTTAGAAGAAAGTTTAAAATTTAATAAAACTGTAATAATATGTTTATCCACAATTAATGTTAATAACTTTATTGAAATACTTAATATTCCATATTTATTAACAGATATTGTTAATATTAAAGAAAATAATATAAATATAGTGAAATATGATTTAAAAGAGGGTTTTATTTTAGATAATTATATATTTATAAGTGAATATGAATTATACAATAAAAAGAAAAAAACTAAAAGAAGAAAATTTAACTTTAATTTTGCTACAAGAATAAAAGATTTAAATAAACTAGAAATAGGAGATTATGTTGTTCATGATAGTCATGGTATAGGTGTTTATAATGGTATAAAAACGCTTAGTAAGAATAATATGCTACAAGATTATATTGAAGTTTTATATGCCGATAATGATAAACTTTATATTCCAGCATCAAAAATAGAATTAATTAGTAAGTATACAGGAAAAGAAGGTTATGCTCCTAAAATTAATAGTTTAAATAGTGTAGCATGGGAAAAAACAAAACAAAGAGTTAAAGAAAAAATTAGATATGAAGCTAGTAGATTATTAAAAGTTCAAGCAGAAAGAAGTTTAAAAAAAGGATTTTCTTTTAGTAAAGATAGTGAAATGCAAACACTTTTTGAAAATGAATTTATATATGAATTAACACAAGATCAAATAAAAGCAATTAATGAGATAAAAAAAGACATGGAAAGTGATTTACCAATGGATCGTATATTATGTGGAGATGTTGGTTATGGTAAAACAGAAGTTGCCTTTAGAGCAGCATTTAAAGCAATAAATGATTCTAAACAAGTCTTATATTTATGTCCTACAACTCTTTTATCTAAACAACAATATGAAAGTGCTTTAGAAAGATTTAAAAATTATCCTGTTAAAATAGGACTTCTTAATAGATTTACATCAAAAAAAGAGGAAATAAAAATCTTAAAAGAATTAGAAGAAGGCAATATTGATTTTGTTATAGGAACGCATAGATTACTAAGTGATGATATTAAGCCAAAAGATTTAGGATTATTAATTATCGATGAAGAACAAAGATTTGGTGTGGCACATAAAGAAAAATTAAAAGAATTTAAATCAAATATAGATATATTAACACTTACCGCAACACCAATACCTAGAACAATGCAAATGGCAATGGTAGGTCTTAGAAATCTTTCATTAATAGAAACGCCACCTAAAAATAGGCATGCTGTTTTAACATATGTTCTAGAAGAAAATAATAAAATAATAAAAGATATAATATATAAAGAAATGTCAAGAGAAGGGCAAGTATTTATTCTTTATAATAAAGTAGAAACAATTGAAAGAAAAGTTAAAGAACTACAGTTGTTAGTGCCTGATGCTAGAATTATTTATGCTCATGGTAAACTTCCTAAAAATGAATTAGAAGATATAATGAATAAATTTATAAATAAAGAATATGATTGTTTAGTATGTACGACAATTATTGAAACAGGAATTGATATACCTAATGCTAATAGTTTAATTATTTATGATGCTTCAAACTTTGGACTTAGTCAACTTTATCAAATAAGAGGTCGTGTTGGAAGAAGTGAAAGAACTGCTTATGCTTATCTTATGTATAATAAAAATAAAACATTAACAGAAACTGCTATTAAAAGATTAAAAGTTATTAAAGAGTTTACTGAGCTTGGAAGTGGTTTTAATATAGCAGCAAGAGATCTTTCTATTCGTGGTGCAGGTGATATTTTAGGAGCAGAACAAGCTGGTTTTATCGATGCTGTTGGTATTGAACTTTATATGAAAATGCTTAACAATGAAATTAAAATATTAAAAGGAGAAAAGATAGAAGAAGAAAAAATAAAACAAACGCCATTAATCGAAGTAAATAATCATATTGATAATAATTACGTAAGTGAAGAAGAATTAAAATTAACTATTCATAAAATGATTAATAATATAACAAATATTGATTCTTACAATGATATTAAAAAAGAATTAGAAGATAGATTTGGAAGATTAGATAATAATATGATAATTTATATGAATGAGGAATTATTTGAAAGCTATTTAAGAAATCTAGAAGGTAAGATACTTATAAATAACGATTTATTTATTGAAATTGTATTTAGTAAAGAAATAAGTGAAAAAATAGACTATGAAGATTTAATAGTAACATCACTAAATATAAGTAAAGATATAATTTTTAGTTATAAAGATAATAAACTACATATAAAATTAAAAAAATATAATAAAGATAAGTCATATATAATTACTTTAAATAATTTATTAGAAAAGATGTGTTAAAAGCACATTTTTTTAAATTTAAAATGTATTTTAAATATAATTGGAAAATATTACCAATGAAAATTACCCTTTATTAATATTATAATATATATAGAAAAATATTTATGATTTTTAAGTATAAAAATAACTTAAAAGGAAATTATAAATGTAGTAAGATGAAAGGGTGATTTTTTTTGAAATCAACAGGAGTTGTAAGAAGAATAGATGATTTAGGTAGAATCGTAATTCCAAAAGAAATAAGAAAAAATATGAAAATAAAAGATGGGGAGTCTGTAGAAATATATTTAGATAGTGATAATATTATTTTAAAAAAATATTCGCCACTTGGAAACATTATGGAATTTTATAAAAGTTATGTTAATTCAATATACGAAGCTATACTAGAAAATATTATGATTGTTGATAGAGATAAAGTTGTAGCAGTAGCAGGAGATTTAAAGAAAAAATACTTAGATAAAAGCATATCTTCAAAACTAGATAATATAATTGAACAAAGAGAAGTAGTGTTAGAACCTAAATTAAGAGATTTTAATTTTATTGAAGATAAAAAAGAAACAGCTAGTTATGCAATTAGTCCTATTATTGTAAGTGGTGATGCTATCGGAGCAGTAATAATTTTTTCTTTAAATAATAATTTAGGAGAATTTGAAGAAAAAACTGTTTCAATTGCGGCTAAATTTTTAGGAAAATATATTGAAGAATAAAAAAATATGTGTTATAATTTTTACATTAATTAAATGTTGTGAGGAAAAGAGTAGATTATTATTTAATTTAAAGAGAGCTTATGTTTGGTGAAAATAAGTAATAAATATAATTGAATATGGTTTCCAAAACTGATTTATTGATATGTAAATAAATTCGTTACTCGCGTTAAGAGAAAAAGGTAATTAATATTACAAAGTAGAATGGTACCACGAAAAATTCGTTTCTATGTTTGTAATATTTTTTTTGAAAGGAAGGTATTTATGAAAGAAAAATATTATATAACAACACCAATATATTATCCAAGTGCTAATTTTCATATTGGACATTGTTATACAACAATTATTGCAGATTCAATTGCAAGGTATCAAAGATTAAAGGAAAAAGATGTATTCTTTTTAACTGGAACAGATGAACACGGTCAAAAAATAGAAAATAAAGCTAAGGAAAAAGGTGTAACTCCTAAAGAATATGTGGATGAAATTGTAGAAAATGCTAAAGATTTATGGAAAAGTTTAGGGATAAGTTATGATAAGTTTATTAGAACAACTGATGAATATCATGAAAAAGCAGTTCAAAAAATATTTGATAAATTATACGAACAAGGGGATATATATTTAGATAAATATAAAGGACTTTACTGTACGCCATGTGAATCATTTTGGACTGAAACACAACTTGTTGATGGAAAGTGCCCTGATTGTGGAAGAGAAGTTTCTTTAGTAGAAGAAGAAAGTTATTTTTTTAGATTATCTAAATATCAAAAAAGAATTGAAGAACTTTATAAAACTAATCCTGAGTTTATAAAACCAGAATCAAGAAAAAATGAAATGATTAATAACTTTTTAAAACCAGGACTTGAAGATTTATGTGTATCAAGAACAACTTTTAGTTGGGGAATACCAGTTTCTTTTAATCCAAAACATGTTATTTATGTTTGGATAGATGCTTTAACTAATTATATAACTGCTCTTGGTTATTTAAGTGATGATGATAGTTTATTTAAAAAATATTGGCCAGCAGATTTACATTTAGTAGGAAAAGAAATAGTAAGATTTCATGCAATTATTTGGCCTGCTTTATTGATGGCACTTGATTTACCACTTCCAAAACAAGTATTCGGACATGGTTGGTTAAAAATAGATGGTGGAAAAATAAGTAAATCTTTAGGAAATTATAAAGATCCAAGAGAATATATTGATAAATATGGAGTAGATGCAGTTAGATATTATGCTTTAAGAGAAGTTTCATTTGGAAGTGATGGTAACTTTAGTGAGGAAGCATTAATTGCTCGAACAAATGCTGATTTAGCTAATACATTAGGTAATTTACTTAATCGAACAATAGCTATGACTAATAAATATTTTGATGGTGTTATTTCTAATTCTAAAGTAAATGAAGAAATAGATACAGAACTTATAAATAAAGCTTCTAATTTAAAATCAGTTGTAGATAAAAATATGGAAAAATTATATATAAGTGATGCTTTAGAAGAAATATTTAACTTTTTAAGAGAATGTAATAAATATATAGACGATACAACTCCTTGGGTACTTGCTAAAGAAGAAAAACTAGAAAGATTACAAACTGTTTTATATAATTTACTTGAATCAATAAGAATTTCATCAGTACTTTTAACACCATTTATGCCTACGACAACTGAAAAAATATTTAAACAATTAAATACTAATTTAAATACATATGATACATTAAATGAATTTGGTGCTTTAGAAAATAATCATAAGTTAGGTCAAATTGAAGTACTATTTAAAAGAATAGAAATAGAAAAATAATGTAAAAACAAGTGTAAATTAAATATTTACAGTTGTTTTTTTCTTGAAATTAAAATTTATTTAAGATATATTAAATTTGCAGTACTAAAAAACACTTATAAAAGGAGAATAATTATGAGAAAAATGGCAGTGTTAGTTTTAGTATTATTTATAATTGGTTTAATAACATCAATTATTCAAACAAGAAATATTTTAGATTTAGGATATTTACTTGTTCTATTAGGATTTGGTATTAAATTAAAAAAAGTTGTTTAAGGGTTAATAAGGGCCTTTTTTATTTGCTAAAATTGTTGAATTTTATTATAATTGGAATAGAAGAAAATATAGTATATAATTAATTCATGAGATTATTAAATAATAAGAATTGAAAGAAGGAATAAAAATGATTTTAATAGATACACATTTTCATATAGAAAAAGATAGTGATTTAGAAAAAATAGTTAATGATGCTAAAAAGGAAGATGTTTTATATTTAATTTTAGGTGGTAATTCTAAAGAAGATAATTTATTAAATATAAAAGCATGTAAAAATTATAATAATATTTATTTAACCTTGGGATATCATCCTGATTGTACTGATAGCTATACTCTTGAAGACTTAATTCTTTTAGAAAAACAAATAATAGAAAATAAAGATAAATTAGTAGCTATTGGAGAAATAGGATTAGATTATCATTATACTAAAAAGAATAAGGAAAAACAAAAAGAATTATTTATAAAACAAATACAACTAGCAAATAAATATAACTTACCAATTGTTATTCATTCAAGGGATGCTGTTAAAGATACAATTGATATACTTAAAAATTATAAATCTTTTGGTGTAATACATTGTTTTAGTGAAAGTAAAGAAGTAGCAAATGAATATATAAAATTAGGATATAAGTTAGGAATTGGAGGAGTATTAACATTTAAAAATAGTAATTTAAAGGACGTTATTAAAGATATACCATTAGAAAATATAGTTCTTGAAACAGATAGTCCTTTTTTATCTCCAATAAGAGGCAGTGTAAACGAACCTAAAAATATAAAATTAATTGCAGAATGTCTAAGTAATATAAAAAATATAACTATTAGTGAAGTTGCAAAAAAAACAACCGATAATGTTTGTAAAGTATTTAATATTATGTAAAAAAAAGTATAAAAATTTAAAAAATCTATTGCGTTTAATTTCAAAATAAGATAATATTATTATTGTAAAGGAGGTTAAACAAAATGATGGAAGAAAATAATTCTAAAAAAGTATTGTTATCTGTATTAGGAGTTGCTATTTTAGTAGTAGCAGTAGTAGGTGTTTCATTTGCTGCATTTAGTTTTGCAAATACACCATCTGCTAATAATTCAATTACAACAGGTACTATTACTATGAGTTTTAGTGAAGAAACTGCTGGAATTAGTATTACTAATGCAGACCCAGTAGCAGACGCAACTGCTAAAGTTGATAAAACTGCTAATCATTATTTTGATTTTACTGTATCAAGAAAAACTGATGCAGCACTAAAAGTTCCTTATGAAATTAGTATTTCTGAAGGATCTATGGGTGAAGGTGAAACAAAATTACCTACAGAATATGTTACAGTTTATTTAACTAAAGTTAACGGTGAAACTGAAACTGCAGTAGTTGAACCTACAAAACTTAATACACTTATTGTTGATAGTAACAAATCAAACTTAAATAAAACTACAGCATATAAGTTATATGAAGTAAATGATGCCGCTACTACACATACTGGAACAGCTGAAAACTACAGATTAAGAATGTGGGTTAATACTGATGCTCAATTTACAACAGATGGAGCACCTGGTACATTAAACTCAAATACAAAATATGCTTATAGATTAACTGTAAATGTAAATTCTCAAGTTAATGCTTTAGGTAAATAATAAGAAAGGAGAAATAAAAAAATGGCTGAAAATAAAAAGACATTACTTTTTAGTGTTTTAGGTGTTATCCTTTTATTAGTTGTTGTAATTGGTGTAAGTTATGCAATGTATACATTCAGTGCCCAAGGTTCTAAAGTTAATCAAATCACTACTGGTACAATTTCAGTAAGTTATGAAGAAACTAGTAAAATAACTTTAACTAATGCTTATCCTTCAACAGATGCTACTGGATCTGCTGTTACAGGACACGATTTAGTATTTACAGTTACTGGTTCAATTACTGGTTCTACAAGCGTTAATTATGATTTAGCATTAGCTAATATTACTCCAGGTGCAACTTTAACTGCTGAACATATTAAATTTAACCTTAAAAAAGGAGATACTTATATTATTGGTAAAGCTAATGAAGGTGTAACAGTTGCTAGTCTTGCTACTAATAAAGGAACTCTTATAACTACTGGTTATTTATTAGACACAGATACATTAACATCAACAAAAACAGGAGCTACTTATACTTTAAGAGCATGGGTTGCTGATACTTATAAATTACCACAAGGTGCTAACACAACTTCTGAAGATGGTAAAACTCAAACTAATACTTCAACTGCTGAAACATTTAGTTTTGGTGTAGAAATTAAAGCAGCAGCTTAATAATACTAAAAACAATACAAAAAAATGTTTAATCTAAAAACAGTAAATAATTACTGTTTTTTTCATTTTTTTTCACTTTTAGGTTTTAATTTTTTATAATTTATGGTATTCTATTTATAGTAAGATAGTAAGTCTTTTGAAAGGATGTTGTTATATGGAACATTTAGACGATGAAGAGAATATTACAATTATTAAAGATAGTTTAAATAACGAAGAATTGAAAGTAGCAGATAAAGTAGCAGATGAAATATTACAAAAAGAAGAACAGGAACAAAAAAGGCTATTATTATTTGTACTTATTTTTGTTTTATTAACATTATTTGTATCTTTTGCAGGCTTTTCTTTGTTTAAAATAAAACAAGGTAGTAATAATAATATTATAAATGCTGGAGCAGTAGCGTTTTCATACAGTGAAAGAACTAATGCGATAAGTATGATAAATACATATCCTATGACTGATGAAGTTGGAAAGAAATTATCTGGTATTGGAGAATATTTTGAATTTACAATATCAACAAGAATTGAATCTGCTAAAATTAGTAATATTACTTATGAAATAACGCTAACACCAATTGAAAATGAAAATACTTTAGATGAAAAATACGTAAGAGTTTATCTTGAAGAAGATGGGAAAGCAGTATTAGTAAATAAAAATGAAGTTAATTCATTTAATAAACTTCCAAATAGTAACTTAACAACAAGAAATAAAAGTTCAAAACAATTATACAAGAAAACAGTTTCAGGGAAAACTTTATCAACATATAAATTTAGAATGTGGGTTGATGAAGATTATAATGTTGATAATGTATCAAGAACTTTTAAATGTTATTTATATGTAGATGCATATTAAAATATAAAAGAATAGAAAAGGGTAAATATTATGAAAAACTTTTTAAAAAAATTATCTAAAATAATTTCGAATATTTTATTTTGGATATTAATGGGCGTAATTATATTATTGGTTTTTTATATTGTAACAATTAAAATATATGCAAAACAAAATAGACTGGATGAAATTAAGTTTAATATGTATACAATACTAACTACAAGTATGGAAAAAACAATAATGGCGGGAGATGTCGTTGTTGATTATAAAAATAAAGATAATATATATGAACTTGGCGATATAATTACTTTTTATTCTAACCGTGGAAATGGGCAAATAACTATCACGCATAGAATAATTGATATAAAAATAGAAAATGGTAAATATTTTTATTCAACAAAAGGTGATAACAATAATACTGCTGATACGCATTATGTAAGTCAAGATGATGTTATTGGTAAAGTTATATTTGTTATTCCTAAGGTTGGTTTTATTCAAGAATTTATATTAAGTAAAGTAGGATGGATAGTAGTTATAGTAATACCATGTGTTGGTATAGTAGTATATGATTTATTGAAAGTATTAAAAATAGCATTTAATAAAAAGAAACAACCTAAACTTAGTAAGAAAAAATTAAAAGCAAAAGAAGAATTAGATAAATATTTAAATAATGTAGATGATTCTATTGAAGTATTAGAAAGTGGTGATTCAAGTGACACAGAAATTCTTTAATGATAATTATTTATATACAGAAGAAATTAGTCCAAATGAATTAAATGAATATAAAGAAAAAGATAAAAACAAGAAATATATTTTATTTATTTTAATTATATTATTAACAGTATTATTGGGTATGTTTATTGGGTATTTGTTATCAAAACATTATAATAAAATAAATGATAACACAATACATCAAGGAGATTTACTTGGAATATATCAAAATGAAAACTTTACTAACTATATTGAAAATATAAAAGTATATAATAGTTATGATAATTCAAATAAATATAAATTTTATGTTAGAAATGATAATGAATATGAAATAACTTATAAACTTACGATAAATGATATAAAGCTTAATAATAATGAAAAAATGGTTAATAGGAAAAATTTAAATTATTCTGTATTTAAAAATGATGTTAAAATAAAAGAAGGAAAATTAAGTAACTTAAAAAACAATGTATTAGTAACTACTTCAATTGGATTAAAAACTGTAGATAATTATGAAATATTGATTTGGGGCAATTCTAATGCAAGTGGATATTATAATTATGAAGTTGTAATAAAAAAATAAATAAAAAGGGATGATAAAAATGAAAGATTATTTTAAAGAAATATTTGAATTATTTGCCAATTGTCTTATGATTTTAACTTTAGCTTTAAGTGCACATCTACTTTTAAGTAATGTTTATCACTATATTGAAGTAAATAAATCATATAATTATAACCTTAATGAAAGTAAAACTTATATATCTTTTAAAGAAAATGTAAAAGAAATAGAAAATAATATTAATAAGGTTGATGTAGATAATATTAAAGATATAAATAGAAGAATGACAGCATTAACTTATAAATCTAAAACAGAACAATGTTTAAATGAAATTAAAACAAGTGATTTTTATAATTTAGAAAAAAATTCATTTAAACCAGCAGACATTTATGATTATAATAAAACTTTTAGTTCTAAAATTAATTCTTATTGTACGCTTTTATTAGAAGCAGAAGTAACAGATGCAATTAATAAATACAATATAAAAGTTAATGGTTATGATGCTGTTAAAAATAATTTAATAAGAGCAAGGGATGATCTTAGTACTGATGCATTAAGGTTAGAAAATAGACTTTTATTTAATAGTTCTTATTTTTGGACGACAGATACTGTTAGAAATACAATATATAATTATACTTCTGATGTATTCTTTACAAATTTATCCAATTATAGTAGATTAACTAGTGTTATTGAAGAATCTTCCATTTGGTATGTAAATGAGTTTGGGGGTAATAGATAATGAATAAAGTTTTATCAAAAATGTTTGAATTTTTAAAAATAATACTTTTTATTTTAGCAACAATGGCTATTTTATTTGGTATTTTATCTACTTACAGTAGATTAGAAAAAAGTTTACTTGATGCTATTAGTGTTTTTATACCATTTATTTTATTATTAGTTATATATATAGTTAATCTTATTAGAAGAGATAGTAAAATTAATGACAATTTACTTTTAAATTTTGTAAGTTGTATTGTATTTGCTGCAATAATTGTATTTGGAGTAAGAGCTAAATTAGATACAAATATGGTTTTATATCATAAATATGGTATAAATTACAATCCATCTTTCTTTTCAGATAATTTAACTTTTGTTGTATCTATGTTATATTGTTTAATAGTAAGTAACTTTTTCTTAATTGTAGCATCAGTTTTAGGTAAAGAAAAAAAGAAAAATAAATATCAAATATATGATATGAAAAACAGTTTACCTGAAGAAATATTTGATGAAAAAGAAGTAGTTAAACAAAATTTAGAATTGTCTAAAGAAGAAACGGAAGAAGAATTATAAAATAGAAGTTTTAAATTTCTATTTTTTTTGTTATAATCTTATTGTGATGTGTTATGGAAATAAAAAATTTTAAATTTAAGAAAAAATATGGTCAAAACTTTTTAATTGATGGTAATATTACTAATAAAATAGCTAATGTAATAAAAGATAAAACAAATTCTTTAGTTATTGAAATAGGATGTGGAGATGGAAGATTAACAAAACAGTTATGTAATTATTATGATAAGGTTTTATGTTATGAGATAGATGAAGAAGTTATTCCTTATTTAAAAGATAATTTAAAAGCTTTTAATAATTATAATGTTATTTTTGGAGATTTTTTAAAAAGAGATGTAAATTCTGATATAAAGTCTTTTAAATATGATAAATTGTATGTTGTTGCTAATTTACCATATTATATAACTACTCCCATTATTGAAAAGATAATATCTAGTAATATAAACCCTGATATTTTAGTTTTTATGGTTCAAAAAGAAGTTGGAGATAGATTAAGTGCTAAGGCGGGAACAAAAGAATATAGTTCATTATCTGTTTATTTGAATTATTATTATGATATAAAAAAAGAGTTTATTGTAAAAAGAAATTGTTTTTTACCTAGCCCTAATGTTGATAGTGTTGTAGTATCTTTTAAAAAGAAAGATAAAATGTTAGAAGTTTATGATGAAAAGTTATTTTTTAAACTTGTTAGAGATAGCTTTAAATTTAAAAGAAAAAATATTAGAAACAATTTAAAAGAATATAATTTAGTTGTTATAGAAAAAGTTTTAAAAAAATATAATTTTGATTTAAATGTAAGAGCAGAAGCAATAAGTATTGATATATTTGTTGATATTGCTAATAATTTAGTTTTATATGAAAAAGAAAAATGATATTTATAAAAAACAAAGCATATAATTTATGGGAGATGATTATATGCTTTTTAATGTAGGAGATTATGTTACTAGAGAATCTTATAATAACGATACTGTTTTTAAAATAATAGAAATAAAAGATAGTATAGCTATACTTCAAGGAGTAAATATAAGATTAATCGCGGATTCTAATATAAGTGATTTAGTTTTATGTGAAAAATGTAAAGAAGATTTAGAAACTGATGATAGTAAACTTTTAGAAAGAATGGATTCTTTTAATAAATTAAATAGAGATGAATATTTTTATTTACCTGGTAAAGTTCTTCATATTGATGCAGATAAAGAATATTTAGATAGATGTATGAATTTTTATAAAAAAATGAATGTTTTATCTTATGGAATTGTAATGAAAGAAAAAGATGTTTCTTCTAATATTTATAAATATTTAAATGAAATTAAACCTGATATTTTAGTAGTAACAGGACATGATGCTTATAATAGTAAAGATTATGATGATTATAAAAATAATAATAATTATAAAAATAGTATGAATTTTATTAATGCCGTTAGAAATGCAAGAAAATATGAAAAAGATCAAGAAAAACTTATAATAATCGCAGGAGCATGTCAATCAAATTATGAAGAACTTATAAAATCAGGAGCAAATTTTGCCTCAAGCCCTAAAAGAATTAATATTCATGCTTTAGATCCTGCTATTGTAGCGTCTAGTATAAGTTTATCAGATAAAGGAAAACCTATTGATTTAATTGGTATTTTGGATAAAACAAAATATGGTGCTTCAGGCATCGGGGGAATTATAACTAATGGTACGATGTATGTGGGGTATCCTAGATGAATATAACAAAGATAAAAAACATGTTAGAAGAAAATGCATCTAAAAATGTTAGGTTTAAATTTAATGGTAATAGGAATCAAACTGAAGAGTTTAATGGTAAAATAATAAATACATATAAGTATTTATTTGTTGTTAAACCAAATGACACGGGGATAAAAAGATCATTTACTTATACTGATATATTAATAGGAAATTTAGAAATACATTTTGAAGATTAGAAAAAATATTGTATAATGAAAGAAGAAGGGATTTGATATTATGTCTTTTTCTACAGAAATTAAAAATGAAGTTTGTTCTTTAAAATTATCAAGGGTAGAAAATATATCTTTTTTATCAGGGTTTGTTAGAAATAATAAATTAGAAGATGTTAATAAAATATCACTTGTAACAGAAAATCCTAAGATAATTAGATATTTATATAATTTATTTAAAGAAATATATGGTGTTTCTCCTTTGATTGAAAAGGGAAAAAGTAATAACTTTAATAAAAATACTTATTATAATTTGGTAATAGATAATAATGCTAATTTTATTTTAAAAGACATCATGGTAATTGATGAAAATAATAAGATACTTGATAAACCAAAGTCGTATATAACAGATACAGAAGATTTAAAAAGAGCTTATTTAAGGGGAGTATTTTTAGCATGTGGAAGTATTAATGATCCTAAAAAGTTGGGATATCATATGGAGTTTTTTATAGATAATAAAAGTGAAGCGTCTTTTGTTTCTAATATTTTAAATGATTTTTATATTAATAATAAAATGTTAGCTAGAGATAATAATTATATGGTATATGTTAAAGAATCTGAAAAAATAGGGGATTTTTTAAGAATTATTTCTGCTAATGTAGCATTATTATATTTTGAAGATATAAGAATATATAGAGATCACAAAAATATGACTAATAGACTTAATAATTGTGAACAAGCAAATGTTGATAAAATAGTATCTTCTGCTCAAAAACAATTAAATGATATAAAAAAATTAGAAGATGTAATTGGTTTTGATTTATTGGATGAGAAATTACAAGAAGTTGTTATTTATAGGAAAAAATATCCTGATGTTTCTTTAAATGATTTAAGTATAATAATGACAGAAGAAACAAATAAAACAATAACAAAATCAGGTTTAAATCATAGATTTAGAAAGATTCAAGAAATGGCAAAAAAACTAGATGACAAATAAAATACATGTTAGTAAAACATGTATTTATTTTATAAATAAATTATCTAAATTTTTCTTTGGAAGTAAAAATTTCATATTTTTTTCAATATTAATTTCATAATCATATGTTAAATCTTTATATTTTTCTCCATCGATAGTCCAATTATTTTTTGGTTTATCATAGAATTTTATTTTTATATTTTTTCCCGTATAACTATATATTCCAGGAATTTTAGTTATATCATTTTTAACTAACATAATTAAAGACCTAACTAAATCTTTTCTTCTTGATATATTACAAAATATTATTTCAAATTTATCATCATCTAATTTAACATTTTTATAAATATTATTAAATCCTGCGATATGATTAGCATTTGATATAAGAATTAAAGAGAAAAGTCCTCTTTCTTTCACACCATCAATTTCATATTCAATATCATAAAGTTTTGTTATTTGAAAAAACTCTTTAAATCCATTTATTAAATAAGCGAGATGCCCTAAACTTTTTTTTAACTTTCTTTCTGTTTCATAGGGTACGTTTATAAATTTACCAAAACCTGCGACATAAATAAATGGTTGATTATTTATTATACCAATATCCATTTGTTTTATATCTCCTTCTAATATATCTTTAACATTTTTAATTATATTTTTATTCATTCCAAGCATTGTTCCTATGTCGTTTGTTGTCCCAACGGGTATATGAGATAATAAAAGTTTATTTTTTCTTTTATAATTTCCTGTTACTATTTCATTAAATGTTCCATCTCCACCGATTGATAAAACTAAATCACATTTCTTTAAAGCTTTAACAATACTTGTGGCGTCTCCTTGATTTTCTGTAATATGTAATGTTACTTCATAATCATACTTTTTAATTAACTCTATAATTGTATCAATTTCTTTTTTTTTAATACCCTTACCGCTTTCTAAATTACAAATTAAATGGCAAGTTTTCATAAAATCTCACTTCCTTTTCAGTGCAACTTTAATATAACATAAATGGTTTAAAAAGACAATGAAGTTCTATTTTAAATAATCTTACATATACTTAAATGGAGGAAAATATATGGATAAAATGTTAGAAATATCTAGTGTTAGTCAAAATCATGGAATTAGTATTAACGAAAGAAAAAGTATTTACATAACGGGAGTATTAAAAATTGATAATTTTGATGAAGAAGAATTTCTTCTTGAAACTAATATGGGTTATCTTGTAATAAAAGGAACTAATCTTGAAATAGTAAGACTTGATACAAAAGATGGGATTGTATCTATAAAGGGAAATTTTATAAGTATGACATATATTGATGAACTAAAAAAAGCAAATAAGGAATCAAGTGTATTTAATAAATTATTTAAATGAGTTTAAATTTTCAAATCTATACATCACTTTTCTCATTTTCATATGGGCTTATTTATGCAATGTTTTTTAATATATTTTATAGATTTTTAGTCTATAAAAAATTATTTTATAAAATAATATATAATAGTATTTTTACAATATTTTTTACCATTTTATATATTATTTTACTTACAAAAATAAATAAAGGAATAATTCATATTTATTTGCTTTTAATATTTTTAATTAGTTTTTTGCTAGGAAATAAACTTTTTAACAAATTAAGATGTAAACTTTAATAAATTTTTGTCTAATTTGTTGAAGTTTTTTTTCTTGTTTGTTACAATATAGTATGAATAAATGTATAGAAAGGAAAAAATTTATGGCTAAGAAAAGTATTAGTAAGAGTAATAAAGTTAGAAAAAAAAGACTTATTTTCTTTGGATTAATCTGCCTTGTTGTAAATTTTTATGTATTTTATTCGGTGTTTAATGTGTTAAAACAAGTTTATGATAAGAAAAAAGAAAAAGTTGAACTTAGTACCAAACTTGTTAATCTTCAAGAAGAAGAAGAGGCATTAAAAGTACAAGTTAATAAATTAAAAGACCCTGATTATATTGCAAAATATGCAAGGGAAAAGTTTTTTTACTCTAAAAAAGGAGAATATATTATTAGAATAGAATAATAACATAATAATATTTGTTATTATTTTTTATAATAAAGAGGTAATTTATGGATGATGTAAAAGATTATTTAAAAAAATTAATAAAACAAGATGATGTAGTTGTAATTGGGTGTTCTGGGGGACCTGATTCTATTTGTTTATTTGATATTCTTAAAAATTTACAAAAGGAAATTGATTTTTCACTTATTTGTGCGCATGTTAATCATAATGTAAGAAAAGAAAGTAAAAATGAGCAAATATTTATGGAAAAATATTGTTTAAAAAATAAAATTCCGTTTGAAACTATGACAATTACAAAATATAGTGATGATAATTTTGAAAATGAGGCTAGAACAATTAGATATAAATATTTTGATGATTTAATGAAAAAATATAATGGGACATATCTTATGACTGCTCATCATGGTGATGATTTAATTGAAACAATTCTTATGAAGATTGTAAGAGGTTCTTCAATTTCAGGTTACAGTGGCTTTAGTAAAGAAGTAGATAAAAGTTCTTATAAAATAATAAGACCTTTAATTAGTGTTACCAAAGAAGATATATTAAATTATAATAAAAAGCATAAATTAAATTATTTTATAGATAAAACAAATTTTGATAATTTTCATACAAGAAATAGATATCGTAAAGTAGTTCTTCCTTTTTTAAAGAAAGAAGATAAAAACGTTCATGAAAAGTTTTTAAAGTATAGTAAAACTTTGCAAATGTATAATGAATATATTAATAAAGAAACAACTAAAATAATAAAGAAGGTAGTTAAAGATAACAAACTTGATATTGAAAAATATAAAAAACTAGATGATGTAATTAAAAATAGAGTTATTTATTTTATGTTAGAAGAAAAATATAGTGATGATTTAATTCTTTTAAATGATAAACATGTTAATATTATAAATAATCTTATTTATTCTTCAAGACCAAATAGTTATGTATATTTACCTAATAATGTTAAGGTTGTAAGAAGTTATAATGATTTAATAATTAAGGAAGTAACTGAAGAAGTAGATAGTTATGAATTAGAAATAGGGGAAAAAAATAGTAAAGTTGTTTTACCTAATGGTAAAGTAATCGAAGTGGTTGAAGAAAGTGAAATTAATGATAATAATTATGCAAGATTGAATAAAGAAGATTTGGTTTTTCCTTTACATATAAGGACAAGAAAAGTTGGAGATAAAATGTATGTTAAGGGAATGAATAAACAAAAAAAGGTTAAAGATATATTTATAAATAGTAAAATACCTTTATCAAAAAGAGATATCTGGCCGATTGTTGTGGATTCAAAAGATAAAGTAGTGTGGATACCTGGAATAAAAAAATCTAAATTTGATATTCCAAAAAATAAAAAATGTGATATAATATTAAGGTATTATTAACAAGGAGGTTTTTTAATGAATAAAAAAGATATTAAAAGAAGTATATTTTCATATGTTTTTGCATTGGCAGTTCTAATATGTTTATATTATGCATTTGTATCATTTAGAAATGTTAACAATCAATTATCATATGATGAATTTATGTCTAATTTAAATAAAGGTACTATTGAAAAATTAGAAATAACACCAAGTATGAGTGGTCAAGTTTACATTTTACAAGGTAAATTAAAAGATTATAAAGATAATGAAATGTTTACTTTAAAAGCACCATTGTCAGAAAAAGTTATAAGTGATATTTTAAGTGCAAGTGAAAGTGATAATTTTAAGCTTAAAGTAAATAAAGATCCTGAGGGTAGTTCATTTTTACTTATGTTACTTAATTTTTTACCTTATGCTTTAATTATTGGAGTAACATTGTTTTTCTTGAATAAACAAGTTGGAGGAGCTAATAAATCATTTGATTTTGGAAAAAGTAAAGCAAAACTTCAAACTGATAAAAATAAAGTTACATTTGATAATGTTGCAGGTTTAGTTGAAGAAAAACAAGAGGTTAAAGAACTTATTGATTTTTTAAAAAATCCAAGAAAATTTCAAAAATTAGGAGCTAGAATACCAAAAGGAGTACTTCTTGTAGGGCCTCCAGGAACTGGTAAAACTTTGCTTGCTAAAGCTGTAGCAGGAGAAGCAAATGTACCATTTTATTACATAAGTGGTTCTGATTTTGTTGAATTATTCGTTGGGGTTGGAGCAAGTCGTGTTCGTGATATGTTTAAACAAGCAAAACAAACAGCACCATGTTTAATATTTATTGATGAAATAGATGCTGTTGGTCGTCAAAGAGGTACAGGTTTAGGTGGAGGACATGATGAAAGGGAACAAACTTTAAACCAATTATTAACTGAAATGGATGGATTTGGCGCTAATGAAGGAATTATTATAATCGCAGCAACAAATAGACCAGATGTTTTAGACCCAGCTCTTCTTCGTCCAGGAAGATTTGATAGACAAGTAACTGTATCTTTACCAGATCTTAGAGAAAGGGAAGCAATATTAAAAGTACATGCTAAAAATAAAATATTAGGTAAAGATGTTAATTTAAAATTCCTTGCTAAAAGAACTTCAGGTTTTTCAGGAGCAGATCTAGAAAACTTACTTAATGAAGCAGCACTTCTTGCTGTTAGAAAAAATAAAAGTGAAATTAATATGAGTGATGTTGATGAAGCACATGATCGTGTTTTAATGGGACCAGCTAAAACAACAAGACAACCTAGTGAAAAAGATAAAAAAATTACAGCTTATCATGAAGCAGGTCATGTTGTTGCAGGATTAAAACAAGAAAATTCTAATATAGTTCAAAAAGTTACAATTATACCTCGTGGTATGGCTGGAGGATATACAAATATTCAAAATGAAGAAGAAAAATTCCATGTAACCAAAAAAGAACTTTTAGAAACAATAACAACCCTTTTAGCAGGTCGTGGAAGTGAAGAATTAATGTTCAAAGATATTACAACAGGAGCATCAAATGATATTGAAAGAGCTACTAAAATAGCAAGAGCAATGGTTACTGAATATGGTATGAGTGATCTTGGGCCTATTCAACTAGAACAAAATGAGTCAAGTGTATTTTTAGGTAGAGATTATAATAAATCAAGGAATTCATCAGATCAAGTTGCATATGAAATAGATCAAGAAATAAGAAAAATTATTGATTCATGTTATGAAAAAACCAAAAAGATTCTTTTAGAAAATAAAGAACTTTTGGATTTAGTAGCAGAAAACTTAATGAAATATGAAACTTTAACTCAAGAACAAATAGAGTATTTAGTAGAACATAAAAAAATGCCTCAAGATGAATATGATTTAGAAGAATTAAAAACTTTAGCAAAAGAACAAGGTATTAAAGGTTATGCTAAAATGACAAAAGAAGAATTAGTTTCAAAATTAAATAAATAAAAGTATGAATTTCATACTTTTTTTGATAAAATAATTGTATAGAAAAGAGTGGTTTTATGGTAAAAATAGGAAATATTGAAATTAATAGTAAAGTTGTTTTAGCACCAATGGCAGGCGTTTCTAACAGTGCTTTTAGAAGAATATGTAAAAGTAT
>HF999800.1:27267-60902 GCA_000434175.1 Mycoplasma sp. CAG:611 | reverse complement strand
AGGTTTAGTATATGCTGAAATGGTTAGTGATAAAGCTATTTATTATAATAATAAAAAAACAATTGATATGCTTTATACAACAGATGAAGAAAGACCCATAGCACAACAAATATTTGGAAGTGATATTACTAGCTTTGTTGTGGCAGCAAAATATATTGAAGAAACTATGCACCCTGATATTATTGATATAAATATGGGATGTCCCGTTCCTAAAGTTGCTTTAAAAGCTCAAGCAGGAAGTGCTTTGTTAAAAAATCCTGAAAAAATAAAAGAAATAGTAAAAGCTGTTGTTAATTCTGTTAGTTGTCCTGTAACTGTTAAAATAAGAAGTGGTTGGGATGAAAAAAGTATTAATGCAGTTGAAATTGCAAAAATTGTTGAAGAAGCTGGTGCTAGTGCTATTGCTATTCACGCAAGAACAAGAAGTCAAGGTTATTCAGGTAAAGCTGATTATAATATAATAAAACAATTAAAACAAGCAGTGAGTATTCCTGTAATAGGAAATGGTGATGTTAAAACTTGTTTTGACGCTAAAAGAATGTTAGATGAAACTAATTGTGATCTTGTTATGGTAGGACGTGGTCTTCTTGGGAATCCGTGGTTAATTAAAGAAATAAATGAGTATTTAGAAAATGGTGTTGTAATAGATAAACCAACAGATATCGAAAAGATTGATATGTGTTTAAAACATTTAAGTTTACTTGAAGAATTTGAATGTGAGAAACAAGCAGTTCTTGAAATAAGAAGTCATGTTGGCTGGTATTTAAAGGGAATAAAAAATGCTAATTTAGTTAAACAAAATATTTTTAAAACAAAAAATATAAATGAAATAAAAAGAATGTTAAATGAACTAAAGGATAGTTTAAAATAACGTTAAAATTTATTGTTTAGTAATAAATTAAAAAAAATATAGATTTAACAAGAAAGTTGTGTTAAAATATGTGTATCAAAAGAGGTGTGATTATATGAGAGAATTTACAGAACAAGAATTAGTTAGAAGAGAAAAGGCAGAAAAAATTAAATCTATGGGTCTTGATCCATTTGGAGAAAGATTTGATAGAACAGGTTATGCTAAAGAAATAAATGAAAAATATAAGGATGTTCCACATGATGATTTTGAAAATATTAATGATATTTATACTGTAGCAGGAAGAATAATGTTTATAAGGAAAATGGGAAAAGCATCTTTCTTTACTATTCAAGATAAAACAGGAAAACTTCAAATATATATTTCGGTAAACGATATTGGGGAAGACAAGTATGATTTATTTAAATCAGCTGATATTGGAGATATTGTTGGAGTAACAGGACGTGTTATGAAAACAAGAACTGGGGAAGTAACATTAAAATGTTTAGAATATACACATCTTGTAAAGGCTCTAAAACCATTACCAGAAAAGTTCCATGGTCTTACTGATATTGAAGAAAGATATCGAAGAAGATATGTTGATTTAATAATGAATGAAGAAAGTAAAAATATTGCTTTTATGCGTCCAAGAATAATAAGATGTATTCAAAATTTTATGGATAGTCGTGGCTTTGTTGAAGTTGAAACGCCTGTTTTAAGTAATTTACTTACAGGAGCAAGTGCTAGACCATTTATTACCCATCATAATGCACAAGATATAGATATGTATTTAAGAATAGCTCTTGAACTTCCTTTAAAAAGACTTTTAGTTGGTGGTATGGAAGCTGTTTATGAAATAGGTAGAGTATTTAGAAATGAGGGAATGGATCCAAAACATGATCCACAATTTACTTTAATGGAAGCATATCTTGCTTATTCTGATCTTGAAGGAATGATGGATTTAACAGAAAATATGTTTAAAACTATTGCTAAGGATGTATGTTGTAAAGATGTATTTAATTGGTGCGGTAATGAAATAAATATTGCAGGTAATTGGCAAAGAATTAGTATGACTGATGCAATTAAAAATATTACAGGAATTGATTTTAAAAAAGATATGACTTTGGAAGAAGCACTTGATTTAGCTAAACAACATCATATAGAAGTACAAAATCATGAAATGACTGTTGGTCATATTATTAATTTATTTTTTGAAAAATATGTTGAAGAAACATTAATTCAACCAACTTTCTTATACGGACATCCTGTTGAAATTTCACCACTTACAAAAAGAAATAAAGAAGATTCAAGATTTGTTGATAGATTTGAATTATTTATCGGAGGTAAAGAGTTTGCTAATGCTTATACTGAACTTAATGACCCAATTGATCAACTAGAAAGATTTGAAGAACAATTAAAAGAAAAAGATTTAGGAAATGAAGAAGCAAATGATATCGATATGGATTTCGTTGAAGCCTTAGAATATGGTATGCCCCCAGCAGGAGGTATTGGATACGGAATTGATAGATTATGTATGTTATTTACAGAACAAGAATCTATTCGTGATGTAATATTATTTCCTACAATGAAAAACAGATAATGTTTAAAGAATTGTTAAAATTACAATTCTTTTTCTTTTTTATTTACTCTTTAAAATAATATGATACACTAGACCTATACTTAAGTATTAATAAAAATAGGGAGGAATTTATGAAACAAATAGTTTTTGCTAGTAATAATAAGGGGAAAATTAATGAGGTAAAAGCCATATTAAAAGATTATGATATTTTATCAATAAGTGATATGGAAAAAATGCTTAATAAAAAAATTATTGTAACTGAAAATGGAAAAACTTTTAAAGCAAATGCTTTGGAAAAAACAATATCTTTATATAATCAAATAGGAGATAATTACTTATGTGTTGGGGATGATTCTGGTATTTCAATAGATTATTTAAATGGGTTTCCTGGCGTTTATACTGCTAGATGGTTAGATAAAGATGATCATTTTAAGAATTTAGAATTATTAAAAAAACTTAAGGGGGTTTTAAAAGAAAAAAGGACTTGTCATTATACAACAGTTATTGCATTAAAAGGAAAAAATATTATTAAAACATTTGAATATACTTTGGATGGTGTAATTAGTGATAGTCCTAGAGGAGAAAATGGTTTTGGTTTTGATGAAATATTTGAACTTTCAAATGGGTTAACTTTAAGCGAAATAAAAATGGAAGAAAAAGTAAAAATTAGTCCAAGAAAAAAGGCTCTTATGATGATTAAAATGTATTTAGATGAAAAAAATTAATGTTTTTTTCATTTTTTTTGCAAAAAATTTAGGTGAAATGAAAAAATTTCAATATAACATATATAGAGGGTAAAAATAAACCTTCTAAAAATATAAAAAGAAAGGAGGATATTATGGGCTATTTAAAGACGATTAAAAAATATCTTGATGATTATACGATAGAAGAAAAACAAAGATATTATAATAAAATGCTTGATGATATTAAAGTTAAGTATAATATTGGAAAAGTTATTGTGGACGCTCAAGGGTGGAAATATAATAGTAATTATGGAAATAGGCTAATTAAAGAGTGGAGCAAAGATTTGATTAAACAATATGGTTCATATTTTTCAGTTGAAAATTTAAAAAATATGCGTACTATTTATTTAAAACTAGATGAAGATTATAATAATTCTAATTATTTAAATTTTGATTTTTTTCTTCTTGAAACTATAATTATTCCAGAAATGAAAGAAAATATGCAATAAAATAAGGGTTTTGTGTGAAAATTATGTAAAAATACTTCCTTTTTTTCTTTCTTAGTGTCATAATTAATATAAGGAGGAAAAATATGAAAAAACACACATTATTTAAAATACTTGGAATTATGATTCTAGCATATTGTATTTTAACTTGGGTACTACCTGCTAAATATTATTATGGTGGTGGTTTACAAGATCTAGGAAGATATCAAATTGGACTTTTTAGTATATTTAATATACCGGTAACAACATTTGGATATTTTGCTAGTGTATTTGTTTTCATTTTAGTAGTAGGAGGATTTTATGCTCTTTTAGAAGAAACTGGTTTTTATAAAAAAGCATTAGATACTTTAGCTAAGAAAATGAATAATAAAAAATTATGGTTAGCTATTATAACTGTAGTTATTGCTATTGTATCTTCAGTAGCAGGATTAGAAGTGGCAACATTTGCTTTCTTTCCATTCTTAATATCTTTATTATTAGTAATGGGATTTAGTAAAATGACTGCACTTACATCTGTTTTAGGTGCTACTATTGTAGGTATGTTTGGTTCTACTTATTCTTATACAATGTATGGAGTAGTTAATAGTATTTTAGGACTAACTTTAAAAGATGGAATAATTGTAAAATTAATTCTATTTGTTCTAGCTTTAACTTTATTACTATTATTAATTTTACTTCCATTACAAATAAAAGAAAGTAAAACTAAGGATAAGAAAAAAGATATAAAAGCTAAAAAAGAACAAATTAAAGAAAAAGTAAAAGATGAGGTAAAAGAAGTAGATGCTTTAATTTCTAGTATTTCTAGCGAAATAAAGTATAAAGGATGTAAAAAAGTATGGCCTATTTATTTAATCTTAGGTTTAGTTTTATTAGTATTTATACTTGGAACATTAAACTTCAAAGAAGCTTTTGGTGTTGTTGTATTTGATAATATTAATACTTGGATAAATAATTTTACAATTTTTAATTTTCCAATATTAAAGAAATTGTTTGGAGGATTTACTGTATTTGGTACATGGTTTGGTCCAGAAAAGTATATTCATTATTCAACAACATTAATTATTTTTGCATTAATACTTTGTCTAATTTATAAGGTTAAGGTAAATGCTATTGTTGAAAAAACTATTGTTGGGGTAAAAAAATATTTACCAATTGGAGTTTTAGTAGTTATGAGTTATGCTTTACTTGTAATTGTAAGTTCATATCCAATTTATTTAACAGTAGGAGAAAAACTTATTGGAATAACTCCAACATTTAATACTCTTACTTATGGAACTTTCACAGTTTTAGGAAGTCCACTTTATGTAGATATTTATTATTATCCACAATATGTGTTACAATTCTTACAAGGAAGTATCGGACAAGCTAGTTTTAAACAAGCTTTAAGTATTTTATTTGTAAGTTTATATAGTGCAGTTATGCTAGTTGCACCTACAAGTGTTTTATTACTTTCTACATTACAATTAACTGAAACAAGTTATAAAGAATGGTTAAAAACTATTTGGAAGTTGTTTGTAGGATTAGTAATTATTTCATTAATTGTAATTACAATATTTACAATAATTTAAATATAAAAGTTCACTAATTTATGTGAACTTTTACTTTGTTTCAATAATTTTATCAATAATACCATATTCTAAAGCATCGTTACTAGTTAAAAAGTAATCTCTTTCTGTATCATTTTGAATTTTTTCTAATGGTCTATTAGTATTTTTAGCTAATATGGTATTTAATTTATCTTTTAATTTTAAAATATGTTCTGCCGCTATTTTTATTTCAGTTGCTTGACCTTGTGCTCCACCTAGTGGTTGATGAATCATAACTTCAGCGTTAGGAAGAGCATATCTTTTGCCTTTTTTTCCACTTGATAAAATAAATGCAGCCATGGAAGCAGCTATTCCTATACAAATTGTAGAAACATCACTTTTAATAAAATTCATCGTATCATATATAGCCATACCACTTGTTATAACACCACCTGGTGAATTAATATAAAGACTAATATCTTCATGGTTTTCACTGTCTAAAAATAATAACTGTGCCACAATACTATTGGCTAAGTTATCATTTATTTCTCCGTTTAAAATAATAATTCTATCTTTTAAAAGTCTTGAATATATGTCATAACATCTTTCGTTTTGTCCTTCTTTTTCAATTACTGTAGGTATTATATTAATAAAAATCGCCTCCATTAATAAAATAAGCAAAAAGTTTAAAAATATTCGTACTAAATTCTTACAATATGTGATAAAATAAAATAGAAAGGATAAAAGGTGATAATATGGATTTTGTAAATGTTAAGATTAATGATAAAACTTACGTATATAAAAAAGGTACAACAATTGAAGAAGTTAGTAGACAATTTAGTATTAATTATAAATATCCAATACTTATTTCTTATGTTGATAATAGACTTGTTGAATTAAATAAAGTCCTTGAAAAAGATTGTAGTTTATCCTTTATTGACTGTAGTTCAAGAACAGGTTCAAGAATATATGTTAAAGGTTTAATATTTTTACTTATGTGTGCTATTAAAGAACTTTATGGGTACAATTATTCTTTTAAAGTATGTCATTCGATTGATAAAGGAGTAAGAATTAGATGTTTATTTGATTTAACTGAAGAAAAATTAGAAGAAATAAAGAATAAAATGATAGAACTTGTTAATTTGAATTTACCAATTAAAAAATGTATAGTAAAAAGAAAAGAAGCAATTAATTATTTTAAACAAACAACTAATACTTCTGTTGCCAATAATTATTATTATACAACTTCTAATTATGTAACATTATATAAGTTAAATAATATGTATGGTTATTTTTATTCACAAATGCCTATCAATACAAGAGTTTTTAAATCTTTTACTTTAAAATATTTAGGAAATAATGAGTTTGTATTACAATATCCAACTTTAAATGGTGAAATACCATCTTATGTTGAACATAAAAAAATAACTGAAGCATTTAATAAGAATTATAAAAGTGCTAAAAAGTTAAACATATTTACATCTAGTGATATTAATAGAATAATAGCAGAAGGTAAAATTAATGATATTATTACATTAAATGAAGTTATTGCTAATAATGAACTTCTTGATTTGGCAAGACAAATTGCAGAACAAAGTTCACGTGTTAAAGTTGTTTTAATCGCTGGACCTTCTTCATCGGGAAAAACAACAACTTCAAGAAAGTTATCAATGTTTTTAAATACTTTTGGTTTAAATCCTAAACCTATATCATTAGATGATTATTTTTTACCAAGAGAAGAAACACCAAAGTTACCAAATGGTGATTATGATTTTGAATCTCTTAGAGCAATAGATATAGATTTATTTAATAATCAATTAAAAAAATTATTAAATAACGAAGAAGTAATAATTCCTACGTTTAATTTTAAAACTGGTATCCCAGAGTTTAACAAAAGTTTAAAGTTAAATGATAATGATATAATAATAATCGAAGGACTTCATTGTTTAAATGAAGAACTTACAAAATCTATTCCAAAGGAAAATAAATATAAAGTTTATGTTTCTCCTTTAACAGATTTAAATGTGGATAATTATAATATGGTATCTACAAGTGATAATAGATTGCTTAGAAGAATGGTAAGAGATAACAGAACAAGAGGTTATTCTGCAGAATATACAATAAAAACATGGAGTAGAGTAAGAGATGGTGAAGAAAAATATATTTTTCCATATCAAGAAGAAGCAGATTTTGTTGTTAACAGTGCTTTAATATATGAAATTGGAGCATTAAGGCAATATGCTGAACCACTACTTTATAATATAGATATTAATTCACCATATTATGAAGAAGCAAGAAGATTACTTAGATTTTTAAATATGTTTTTAGTGGTTCCTACAGAAAATATACCAAAAGAATCAATATTAAGAGAATTTATCGGGGGAAGTTATTTTGAATAAAGAAAGGAAATATAATTATGAAAGTAGCAATTAATGGATTTGGAAGAATAGGAAGGATAGTATTTAGTTTACTTGAAGAAGTAGATAATGTTGAAGTTGTAGCAATAAATGACCTAACAAGTGCAAAAGAGTTGGCTTATTTATTAAAATATGATTCAGTACATAGAAAAAATAATTATGTTATAAGTTATGATGAAGATTATTTATTGATAAATAATAAAAAGGTAAAAGTTTTTAAGGGACTTGATCCTGCGATGTTACCATGGAAAGAATTAGAAGTTGATTATGTTTTGGAATGTACTGGTAAATTTACTAAAGAAGAACTTGCTTTGAAGCATATTGAAGCAGGAGCAAGAAAAGTAATAGTAAGTGCCCCATGCAAAGGTAATGTTAAAACTATTGTATATAATGTAAATGAAAATATTTTAAATAAAGATGATTTAATAATTAGTGCTGCTAGTTGTACCACTAACTGTTTGGCACCAGTATTAAAGGTTTTAGATGATGAATTTAAAGTTGTGATGGGTTTTATGACTACTATTCATGCATATACAAACGATCAAGTAATACTTGATGTTTCACATAAAAAAGGAATTGAATCAAGAAGAGGAAGGGCAGCTGCTTTAAATATTATTCCAACAGAAACAGGTGCTGCTAGTGCAATTGGTAAAGTAATTCCTTCGCTTGAAGGTAGATTAAGTGGTTCAGCAATGAGAGTTCCTGTAGGAGATGGATCTGTTATTGATTTAACATTAGAATTATCTAAAAAAGTAACAAAAGAAGAAATTAATAGTATTTTTAAAGAAAAGGTAAATGAAACGCTTAACTATACGGAAGATCCAATTGTATCAAGTGATGTTATTGGATGTCCTTGTGGAGCTTTAGTGGATGGCTTATTAACAGATATATTGAAAAAAGATGATAAAACGCTTGTTAAAGTAGTGGCATGGTATGATAATGAACTTGGATATTCTAGTCAAATGGTAAGACTAATTTCTTACATGAGTGATAATAATATGTAATATAATAGTAGGAAATATAGAAAAAAGAATTTATTATAAAAAAGAAGATATCTAGAAAATAATTTATTTATTTTTTAATATTTTCTTTTCTTTTTGTAATAATTTGTTGTTTAAAAAATCAAATTTATTTTCATTATATACATAGAATATTAATGGGAGGCGTAAATATGTTTTCAAAATATGAAGAACAAGCTAAAAAAGTATTGGTTAATATGAAGCAAGAGATGATTGGTCTTAAACATCCTTATATAGGAAGTGAACATTTATTATTATCACTTTTAAAATATGGAGAAAAAAGTATTAAAGATAAATTAAAAAATCATGGAATTACTTATGATATATTTAAAAATGAGCTTATTAAAATAGTAGGTATTGGAAAAGAAAGTAATGATTTTTATTTATATACACCACTTTTAAGAAATATTCTTGAAACGGTTAATTATAATGTAGAAGAAAACAATAAAGAATATGCAACATGTGAGGATTTACTTCTTGGAATTTTAGAAGAGGGAGAAGGTGTTGCTATTAGAATAATGCTTGGAATGAACATAAATATAGATGATTTATATGAGGATTTTTATGTTAGTCCTTTAAAAAAAAGTTCTAAAGAAAAATTACTTGTTGAAAGTTATGGTGTTGATTTAACCTTGCGTGCTAAAGAAGGAGAATTAGACCCTGTTGTAGATCGAGATGATGAAATAAAACGTCTTATTGAGATCTTATCAAGAAGAACAAAAAATAATCCAATTTTAATTGGAGAAGCAGGAGTTGGTAAAACAGCAGTTGTGGAAGGTCTTGCTAAGTTAATTGTAGAAAATAAAGTGCCTACTTTAAAAAATAAAAAAATAATAAGTGTTTCTATGGCTAATTTAGTAGCAGGTACAAAATATCGTGGAGAGTTTGAAGAACGTCTTGGGAAGATAATAAACGAACTTGAAAATACAAATGAAATAATCTTATTTATTGATGAAATCCATACTTTAGTGGGAGCAGGTGGTGCTGAAGGAGCGATTGATGCTTCAAATATTTTAAAACCCGCTTTAGCAAGAGGTAAAATAAAAATAATCGGTGCTACAACAACTGATGAGTATAAAGAATTTATTGAAAAAGATAAAGCTTTAGATAGAAGATTTCAAAAAATAGAAATAAAAGAACCTAGTATTAAAACGACAATTAATATTTTAAATAAATTAACATCAATTTACGAAAAATATCATAATGTAAAAATTTCTAATGATATTGTAGAAAAAATAGTATATTATTCTGAAAAATATATTTATGATAGGAAATTCCCTGATAAAGCTATTGATATATTAGATGAAGTATGCTCTAAAGTATCTACAAGTAATACTAAAAAATATAAAGAGTATGAAAATATAAATAATGAACTTAATATAACTAAAAATTTAAAAAATACATCTATTGTAAACAATAAATTTAGTGATGCTTTTTTATATAAACAAAAAGAAATGATGCTTGAATCAAAACCTAATGAATTGGAACTTAAAAATATCAATAAATCTTATTTGAAAACTGTTACTCTTAAAGATGTAAAAGAAGTTGTTGAACAAAAAACTAAAATACCTATTTATGAAGGTAATAAAACTTCTTCAATAAAAAATATAATTACACTTTTAAATAAGAAAATAATAGGGCAAGATGATGCGATTAATAGTTTATATGAAATAACTAAAAAAATAAGATATGGTTATAAAAATAATAATCTTCCTTATTCTATTCTTTTTGTAGGTAAAAGTGGCGTAGGAAAAACACATCTTGCTAAAGAATATGCTAATCTTTTATATGGTAAAGATAATTTTATTAGATTAGATATGAGTGAATATAAAGAAGCTCATTCAATAAGTAAATTAATTGGTAGTCCAGCAGGATATGTTGGATATAATGATAATAAAAATATTTTCGAAGAAATTAGAAATAAACCATATTCAGTTATTTTACTTGATGAAATAGAAAAATGTAGTTCTAATATTCTTGATTTATTTTTACAAATATTAGATGAAGGGAAAGTTAAAGATTCTAAAGGAAATATAATAAGATTTGATAATACTATTATAATAATGACATCAAATGTTGGAAGTGATCAAAAACATGTTGGTTTTAACCATAAAGAAAATGATTATTCTTTTTCTTTGAAATCTTATTTTGGTATACCTTTTTTAAATAGAATTAATAAAACAATATATTTTAATTCAATTACTGAAGAAGTTATTGATAAGATTATAAACAAAGAACTTAATAATATAAGAGAGTTTTATAAAGAAAAAAACATAAAGTTTACTTTAAGTAAAAAAGCGTTTGATGATATTAAAAATTTATGTGAATATGAAATATATGGTGCTAGAAAGGTGAAAAAAGTAATAAATGATTATTTGGAAAGTAAACTTATAGATAAAATAATCGAAGGAAATAATAATATAAAAATAATGTCCTTAAAAACAGAGGTAAGATAAATTTTATCATGTCTTTTATGGACATGTTTTTTTTGTTGTGATATAATAATGCCATATAAAAAGAGTTTATTCAATAAAATTAAATGGAGGTGTTTTATGAGAATATATAATACATTAACTAAAAAAGTTGAAGAATTTATTCCACATAATGATAAGAATGTTACAATGTATACATGTGGACCAACTGTTTATAATTATGCTCATATAGGAAATTTAAGAACTTATTTATTTGAAGATTTTTTAGAAAGAGGTCTTAATTATCTTGGATATAATGTAAAAAGAGTGATGAATATAACAGATGTTGGTCATATTGTGCATGATGCTGATATTGGCGAAGACAAAATGAGTAATAGTGCTAAAAAAGAAGGAAAAACAGCGCAAGAAATAGCAGAATTTTATACTAAAAAGTTTCTAGAAGATTTAGCTAAATTAAATATTAAAAAACCGGAAATAATTGAAAAAGCAACTTCTCATATAAATGATTATATAAAAGTAATTGAAACGTTACTAGAAAAAGGGTATGCTTATCAAGCTGGTGGAAACATATATTTTGATATATCTAAAATGCCTAATTATTATCAACTATCAGGAAGAACTGAAGAAAATCAAAAAATTGCAGTAAGAGATGATGTAACTCATGATTTATATAAGAAAAATCCTTATGATTTTGTTTTATGGTTTACAAAAAGTAAGTTTGAAGATCAAGAACAAAAATGGGATAGCCCATGGGGAGTCGGTTATCCTGGATGGCATATTGAATGTTCAACACTTGCAAGTCTTTATTTAGGAGAATATTTAGATTTACATTGTGGAGGAGTAGATTTAATTTTTCCACATCACACTAATGAAATAGCCCAAAGTGAAGCTTACTTCGGTCATAAATGGTGTAATTATTGGGTTCATGGAGAATATTTAAATGATGAAACTGGTAAAATGAGTAAAAGCAAGGGAGATTTTTTAACTTTATCTTTTCTTGAAAGTAAAAAATATTTACCGCTTGCATATAGATATTTCTGTTTAGGAAGTCATTATAGAAAACAATTAACTTTTTCATATGATGCTTTAAATCAAGCACAAAATACATATATGAAATTAAAAAACAAAGTTTTATCATTAAAAGAAGATGGAAATATTATAGATAATCAAGTAAAGGTTTATGAAGAAAAATTTAAAGATGCGATTAATAATGATTTAAATACATCTTTAATGTTAACATTAGTATATGAAGTGTTAAAAGATAAAAACTTAAATGATAAGACAAAAAAAGAAATAATAAAGTCATTTGATAAAGTTTTAGGACTTGATTTATTAAAAAAGGGAGAAATAAAACTTGAGATTGATGAAAAATATATTTTAGATAAAATTGAAGAAAGAAAAAAAGCTAAAGAAAATAAAGATTATCTTTTAGCAGATAAAATTAGGGAAGAATTATTAAATAAAAATATAAGATTAATAGATACAAAAGACAATACAACATATGAAATTATAAATCTATAGAAAGGAAAGTTTATGATTTATTATATAATATTAGCAGTAATAAGTACGGTATCAATTGCAACATACTTATATATAGAAAAAATTTCTAAAAGTTTTAGAAATACTTATTTAACAAAGAGGTTAAGTGGTTTTGATATTGTTAAATATATATTGGATAAAAATGATATAGATAATATATATATTGTAGAAAAGAAAAGTACAGTTACGAATGAATATGATGTTGAACATAATGTTGTAAGACTTGATAGCAAAACTTTTAATGGTGAAAGTATATTTTATGCAGTAAAGGCTGCATTTATAAGTGGATATGTGTTAGAAAAAGATAAAACTATACCTAAACTTTACAATATTTTTGATAAAATTATTTACTTTGGTTCTATTTTTGGTATACTTTCTACAATTATTGGTACTTTAATTTGGAAACAACTATTTTATATTGGAGTAACAGTTTTATTACTTATTTTTATAATTGAAGTTATAAGTTTAATATTTGAAGTAAAAAATGCTTCTTCAACTTATGAATTAATTAAAGAGGAAAAATTAGCAAATAAAAAAGAACTAGAAAATATAAGAGTAATCTTAAATGTTTATAGATTAAATAAACTTTCAGGAATTGTTTACAGTATAATAAATCTTAAAAAGGAAATAAGTTAGTCATGGAATATAATTCTTTAGTTTTAGCATACATTGGAGATGCAATATATGAGGTTTTAGTTAGAAAATATTTAATTGATAAAGGTTTTATAAAAGTTAATGATTTACAAAAAGAAGCTTTAAATTACGTAAGTGCTAAAAATCAAGCTTTATTTTTAAAAGAACTTCTTAATAATGATTTTTTTACTACTTATGAAATAGAAATAATAAAAAGAGCAAGAAATACAAAAACGCATTCTAAACCTAAAAACTGTGATATTTTAACATATAAACATGCAACAGCGTTAGAAAGTGTTTTTGGTTATTTATATATGAATAATAAATATGATAGAATAAAAGAAATATTTGATTATATAGAGAAAATAAAAGAGGTAATATTATGTTAGTATATGGAAAAAATAGTTGTGAAGAAATATTAAAACAAGAAAAAAATATAAAAAGAGTATATTTAGAAAGAAATTTTAAAGATAGAGTAATTACTGATCTTATAGAAAAATTAAAAATAAAACCTATATTTTTAACAAAATATGAACTTGATGATTTATGTGAAGGAAATCATCAAGGTATTGTTATCGAAGCTTTAGAATATGAATATGCTGATATAGATGAAATAATAAATGAAAATGGTTTTATCGTTATGCTCGATCATTTGGAAGATACACATAATTTTGGTGCGATTATAAGGACATGTGAAGCAGCAGGAGTTGATGGTATAATTATTCCAAAAGATAGAAGTGTAAGTGTTAATTCTACGGTTATGAAAACTAGTAGTGGCGCAGCAGTTAATGTTAAAATATGTATGGTTACGAATTTAGTTCAAACAATTAATTATTTAAAAGAAAAAGGGTATTGGATTTATGCTTCATCCATGGATGGAACAAATTATACTAATGAAGATTACAAAACATCAACATGTATAATTATAGGAAATGAAGGTAAAGGGGTAAGTGAGCTTGTAAAAAAATCGGCGGATTTTATCGTGTCAATTCCAATGATAGGAAAAATAAATAGTCTTAATGCTTCAGTAGCAGCAGGAATATTTATATATGAGGTTGTAAGGCAAAGAAGTAACTAAGGAGGTTTTTGTGGATTATAAAGAAAATGATAATGAATTAATATATTTAATAAGGGAAGATAATGAAGAAGCATTTGATATGCTTTTTAACAAATACAAACCATTAATGATTAAATTTTCCAATAAATACAAATATAAATATGAAATGGATGATATGTTACAAGAATGTAGATTAGGTTTTTGTAAAGCTATTGAAACTTATGATGAAACAAAAAGTGTTCTTTTTTCAACTTATTTATATCGTTGCATAGAAAAAAGTGTATTAGCATATTTAAAGCAAATGAATTGTAAAAATAATAAACCATTAATTGATTATGTTAATATTGATTCTTTGCCAACAAAATATATTGCATATTGTAAAACGCCTTATGATGAATTAGAAGAAAAAGAATATATTAGTTTTATAAGAAATTTTATTAATGACCTTGAATTTGAAGAAGCAATTGTCTTTGAATTAAAATTAAATGGTTATAGTTATCAAGTAATTGGGGATATTTTAGATATGTCTAAAAAGAAAGTTGATAATATTTTAGTAAAAACAAGAAGAAATTTTAAAAAATATGTTTTGAATAATGAAGTTATGTGATATAATCTTTATGATAGGGTACTAAGCAGGTGAAAAGTATGAATAATGTTTTGTCTTTAAGGGATTATATTAATAATAGAGATAGTCTAAGTGATGATGTTAAAGCAAAGACTTTTTGTCGTTTAATGAAAAAGGTTGTTGAAACAATTGAAAAGGAAGAAAGAAATTTAATAAAAATAAATATTGATGATATTAAAATAAATATCGATACAGGAGAAATAATTCTTTCTAATGATTTATTTGGAACAGATAGTTATTTAGATAAAACAATTGCTAATTTTAATACAGGAATTAGTTTAATGGCAGAAAGAAAATCTAGTAAAGAACACAAAACAGTATCATTTGCTCTTATGATTTTAGGTTGGTATTATAATCCAAATGGAACAAGTATACCAAGTGATATTGAGGTTTTAGAAAATTTTGATATGTATATGGAAAAAGTACCAGAGTGGTTAAGAGATTATTTTATTAAAGTTTTTAGAAATATGAATTATGATTTATCTTTTAGTACTTATTATGATGAAAATTTTACTGGTAAAATTAAAAAAGATGTCGAAAAAGCATTTAGTGAATATAATTTAACAGATGAACAATATGAAAAAATATATAAAATATTAATGAAAGATACAAATAAAAGAATAAAAGAGGGTGTAAAAAATGTTTAAAGATGGTGAACAACAAGTATTAGATACTTATGAAGATGTATTAAATGAATTAAAAGAAAATATTACTAGAGATGTGAAACCGGTTGTAGAAAATAATCCTGTTGATAATTCTTATTTTTTTACAAATGAAAATGTAGGTCAACAACAGGAACAAAGTAAAGGTATGACAAGAGTACTTACAATGGATAATATGCCTAAGACGCTTGTTGATAATAAAGATGAACCTGGGAATCAAGTAGAATACTATTATGGTGGAACATCTTCACTTGATAAGGGAGCATTTTCTAATACATTAATAATCGCAGCAGTACTTGCTTTAATAGCAATAGTAGTTGTTGTAACATTATCAATATTAAAATATATAAATAATTTTTAATATTTAGGAGGGTGGTTTATGGAGTTTAAAATAGTTATAATTATCGTTGTTGTATTACTTTTAATTCTTTTTTTAATCTATAATTATTTAGTAAAATTAAGTAATAGATGTAATAATGCATGGAGTAATATAGATAATCAATTAAAAAGAAGAATAGATTTAATACCAAATTTAGTTGAAGTAACAAAAGGATATGCTAAACATGAAAGTGAAACTTTAATTAAAGTGGTAAATGAAAGAAACAAAGTACAAAATATGTCTTCTTTAGCAAAAGAAGAAGATAAAATAAGTAGTAGTGTTAAGTCTTTATTTGCTGTTGCAGAAAATTATCCTGATTTAAAAGCAAATAAATTATTTCAAAATTTACAGGTTGAACTTGTAGGTACAGAAGATAAAATAGCATTTGCAAGACAATTTTATAATGATTGCGTGCAAAAATATAACACTGCTATTATGATGTTTCCAACAAATATGTTTGCTAAATTGTTAAAATATGATAAAAAAGAATATTTTAAAATAGAAGAAAAAGATAAAGAGCTAGGGAAAATAAGCTTATGATGTTTGAAAGCATATCTAAAAATAAAGTAAAGACATTTTTTATAATAGTATTATTTGCTTGTTTTATCGCAGCACTTATTTATTTTATTTCATTGTGGTTATTTGAAGATTCTTATATAGCAATAGCAATAGCATTTATTTTAGCACTTATTTCTTCTTTAATATCATATTTTACATGTGATAAAATGGTTTTATCATTAAATGGGGCAAGAGTGGCAACAAAAACTGAATTTTTACAGCTTAATGAAATACTCGAAGGACTTTGTATCGCAGCAAATTTACCACTTCCAAAGTTGTATGTTATTGAAAGTAATGCTTTAAATGCATTTGCTACAGGAAGAAACCCTAAAAATAGTGTTATTTGTGTAACAACTGCGTTGATAGAAAAATTAGATAAGAATGAAATTGAAGGTGTTTTAGCACACGAACTTTCACATATTAAAAACTATGATATATTATTATCTACAGTTGCTATTGTAATGGTAGGTTTAGTAAGTATTCTAGCAGATTTTTTTAGACATGGTTTTTATAGAAATAATAATGATGATGATGATAGTAATCCAGTGCTTATGCTTGTAGGGTTAATTTTTATAATATTATCGCCAATATTTGCTAATCTTTTAAATTTAATGATTTCAAGAAATAGGGAGTATTTAGCAGATGCAACGGCAGTATCATTAACAAGAAATAATGAAGGATTAATAAAGGCACTTCAAAAAATAAGTGATGATACAAATGTATTAAAAACAGCAAATGAAACATGCTCATCATTATATATAAGTGATCCATTTAAAAAGAAAAAAGAAAAAGATTCAATATTTAGTACACATCCAAGTATAGCTAATAGGATAGAAAGATTAAGAAATATCAAGTAAAATTGGTATTTTTTTCATAAAGTACTTGAAAAATCATATAATTATTTGGTATAATACAAGCCGAGTGAGTATTAATTGCTCCTTTCTTCTTAAAAAAAGAAGACATAGTCCAAAAGGAGGTGTAAGAAACATGAATAATTATGAATTAATGTTTATTGTTAGACCTACACTTGATGAAGCTTCAATAAAGAAAGTTTATGAAGATATGCAAAATGTAGTTACTAAATCAAAAGGTAAAATACTTTCATCAAAAGAAATGGGTCAAAAAGAACTTGCTTACGAAATAGAAGGTTATAAAAAAGGTTATTATTTTCTATTAGTAGTAGAAGCAAACAAAGAAACAGTTGCAGAATTTAATCGTATTGCAAATGTTAATGAAAATGTTATTTGTCATTTAATAATTAAACAAGAAAATTAATAAGAGGTAATTTATGAATAAGGTATTTTTAATAGGAAGATTAGTTAGAGATCCAGAACTTAGATATACTGGAACGAATATTCCTGTAGCGACTTTTTCAATTGCAGTAAATAGAAATTACGCTAATGCTGCGGGAGAAAGAGAAGCTGATTTTATTAACATTGTTGTTTGGAGAAAACAAGCAGAAAATGTTAAAAATTATGTAAAACAAGGAAGTCAAGTAGCTATTGATGGAAAAATTCAAACAAGAACTTATGATGATCAAAACGGTCAAAAAAGATATATTACTGAAGTAGTAGCGGATAACATTCAATTTTTAGATACAAAAGCTGCTGCTGAAAAAAGACAAACAGCATCATCTAATAGTTATAATGATGTAAATCCATATAGTTTTTCACCTGAAATGGATGTTCCTACAAGTGATTTAAAAGATGATCCATTTAAAGATTTCGGTGAAGAAATTAAAGTTGAAGATAATGACTTACCATTCTAAAAAGGAGGATAATTATGGCAGAATTTTATAGAAAAAAGAAAAAAGTATGTTATTTATGTACTGGAAAAACTTTTGATTATAAAGATGTAGATATACTAAAAAAATATATAAATGATAAAGGTAAAATACTACCAAGACGTGTTACTGGAGCTTGCGCTAAACATCAAAGATATATCGCAGCTCAAATTAAAAGAGCACGTGCTATCGCATTATTACCATATACAAAATAATTGTTATTAACAAAAAAGTTAATAACTTTTTTTATTTAGAAAATGACATCTTTAAATAAATGTAGTATAATATTAACAAGTGAGGTTTATTATGAAAATAAAAGAACTAAAAAAAACATTAAAAAAAGAAATATTATCTTGTAATCATGTTTATATAATAGGACATAATTATATAGATTTAGATGCATATGGTGCAATGGTAGGAATATCTAAAATAGTAGAAAAGTTTAATAAAAAGTATACTTTTATTATAAATGATAATGAAATAGAATTAAGTGTTAATAATGCTATTAATAAGTTAAATAATAAAAATTATATTGAAAAAGAAGTTAAAGACTTTAATAAGTCACTTTTAGTGGTTGTAGATACTAATAAAGGTAAATTATTATCTTGTAAAGATGTCTTAGATAAATTTAATCAAATAATAGTAATAGATCATCATAATATAACAGAGGAAACATTAAATATAAATAATTTATTTAATGATTCTAATTATTCAAGTACATGTGAAATAATAACTGAACTTTTAAGAAGTTTTAAAATAAATTTAACTCCAAAAGAAGCAACGGTAATATTATCAGGAATAGTTTTAGATACCAATAATTTTATATTAAAATCAACAAAAAGAACATTTTATAACTCATATTTTTTACTTAATAAAGGGGCTTCTACAATTGAAGTACAATATTTACTTAAACAAGATTTAAATAAATTTATTACTAGACAAAAAATGTTAACAAATGTAATTATTAAAAATAATATTGCAATTGCATGTGGAGTTGAAAAAGAACTTTATAGAAGAGAAGATTTAGCTAAAATAGCAGATACACTTTTATTATTTAATAATATTTCTTCATCATTTGTTATTGCATATTTAGAAAAAGATGTAGTAGGTATAAGTGGTCGTAATTTAAATAAAGTTAATGTAGGAGAAATACTCACTAAATTAGGCGGTGGAGGTAATGAATATGAAGCTGCTTGTAATATAAAAGGGAAAAATATTAAAGAGGTTAAAAAAGAATTAATTGAGATATTAAAATAGGGAGGAAATATGGAAGTTATTTTTATTAAAGATTTAAAAAATCAAGGAAAAAAAGGCGAAATAAAAGAAGTAAAAGATGGTTATGCTAAAAACTTTTTAATTAAAAATGGTTATGCTGTTATGAAAAATGAAAAAAGTTTAAGTGAATTAAAAAGAAGTTTAAATAACGAAAAAAAGCTAGATGAAGAAAATAGAATTAAAGCAAATAAATTAAAAGAAAATTTAGAAAAAGAAATATATAAGTTTAGAGTAAAAACAGGGGAAAATGATAAAGTATTTGGAAGTGTATCTATTAAACAAATAAAAGAAAAATTAGACGAAAAATATGATATATCTAAAAATCAAATTATGTTAGATAATCCTTTAACATCACTTGGATATCACAAAGTATGTATAAACTTATATAAAGATATAAATGCTATTATAAATATAGAATTAACAAAATAAATAGTTAGGAAGTGGATTTATGAATAAAGAAATACCTAATAATATTGAAGCAGAACAATCTGTTATTGGAGCTATGTTTTTATCAAAGTATGCTTTACAAAAAGCAACAGAAAGTTTAAGTAGTGAAAGTTTTTTTCTTGATAAACATGGTAAAATATTTGATTGTATTAAAGATTTGTATTCAAAAAATATAGCAGTTGATATTACTACTGTAGCAGATGAATTAAAAACACGAAAAATATTAAATGAAGTTGGAGGAATAGAATATTTAACAGAAATACTTGATATAACTCCAACAGCAGGTAATGTTGATTATTATATTCAAATAGTAGAAGATAAAAGTATTTTAAGAAATTTAATAGAAAAAGCAACAGAAATAGTTACACTTGGTTATAATAATAAAACAAGTGTTAATGAAACGCTTGATGAAGCAGAAAGTAAAATTTTAAATGTAATAAAAAATAGAAAATCAACTGAATTTAGATCTATGCCTGAAGTATTAACTTCAGTTCAAAAACAACTTGAAACTTTAGCAGAAAATAAAGGTAAAATAAGTGGTTTATCTTCAGGATATTATGAAGTGGATAAAATAACAAATGGTTTTCATAAAAATGAACTTATTATTTTAGCGGCTCGTCCTGCAATGGGAAAAACTGCTCTTGGATTAAATTTTGCAACAAATGCAGCGATTAATTCAGGAAAATCAGTAATAATATTTACTCTTGAAATGCCTGCGGAACAAATAGTTATGCGTATGATAAGTTCAATAGGTCAAATTGAGTCATCTAAACTCCAAAATGGTAATTTACAAAATGATGATTGGAAAAGGGTTAATGAAGCAATTAGTCAGCTTGGGGAATTAAATATATATATAGATGATTCAGCAGGGGTGTCAATTGGAGATATTCGTGCTAAATCAAGAAGAATAGCAAGTTTAGATAATAATTTAGGTATGATTGTAATAGATTACTTAACATTAATCGGGGGAGCTAATAGATATGCTGGAAATAGACAACAAGAAGTATCAGAAATTTCAAGATCATTAAAAACTCTTGCGCTTGAACTTCATGTTCCTATTTTATGTTTAGCTCAACTTTCGAGAACACCAGAACTTCGTGAAGACAAAAGACCTATTTTAAGCGATTTAAGAGAATCAGGTTCAATCGAACAAGATGCTGACATTGTAGCATTTATTTATCGTGATGATTACTATCATCCAGAATCTAAAATAGATGATAATATGAGTAAAACAGAAATAATTATAAGGAAAAACAGAAGTGGTAGAATAGGTACTGCAGAAGTACTATTTAAGAAAAATACAACATCATTTTTAAATTATAAAAATGATACTAAAGAATAAAGAAGGTGAAAAATTTGAAAAAAACTAGTTTAATATTAACAATATTAGTAGCTATTGTGATTAGTTTTTTAGGAGTTAAATTAAATAATTTTTCAAATAAATATTATGAAGCACATGAGGTTTATCGTGTATATTTGGAAGGTAAATCAATTGGATTAATTAATTCTAAAAAAAATCTTGAAAAGCTAATTGATAAAGAACAAGAGAAAATAAAATTACAATATAATGTTGATAAAGTATATATTCCTAAGGGGTTAGAAATACAAAAAGAAACAACATATAGTAATAATATTAAAAAAGAAGAAGATATATATGATGTTTTAAAAGATAAAGAACCCTTTACAATTGAAGGTTATAAAGTAACAATATCAACTAAAAAAATAATTCTTGATGAACAGCAAGAAGATAAAAAAGAAGAAGAAATTACTAATTATATTTATCTTTTAGATAAAAAAGTTTTAGATGATGCTGTTGATCAAACAGTAAAAACTTTTATTAGTGAAGAGGATTATGAAAATTATAAATTAGATAAGCAAAAACAAGTTGAAGAAGGAAAAGAAGGTAAAATAATTTCAAGCATTTATTTAAAAGATAAAATAACAATAAAAAAAGATTATATTTCAGTTAATGAAAATATTTTTACAAATAGTAAAGAACTTGCTAATTATTTACTTTTTGGAACAACTGATAATTTAAAAAAATATATTGTTAAATCAGGAGATACTGTTAGTACTATAGCAGATAATAATAAATTAAGTGTTAATGAATTTTTAATTGCTAATAAAGATATAAATAGTGAAAATACACTTTTATATGCTGGAAAAGAAGTAGTTGTGGATACAATAAAACCTATTATTACTTTAGTAGAAGAAACAAAAGAACAAGTTTTACAAGAAAAGGAATATAAAACAGAAGTTGTTGAAGATTCTAATTATTATGTTGGATATACAAATATAGTTCAAAATGGTGTTCCAGGGGAAGAACTTGTAACAAGAAGTATTAAAAAAGAAAATGGAAAAATACTTGATGTTGTAAATATTAGCACTGTAGAAACAAAAGCTCCAATAAATCGTATTGTTAAAACAGGAAGTAGAACACAGTTTGTTATAGGTAATACAGGTATTTGGATTTGGCCAACAAAATCAGGTTATGTAATAACAACTTATTTCGGACATGATAATGGACTTGGATATTATAGATATCATAGTGCAATTGATATCGCAGGGCTTGGATGTAACTCGCCAATATATGCTGCGAATGATGGAACAGTAATAGCATCAAGATATCATACAAGCTTAGGTAATTATGTAGAAATAGATCATAATAATGGTTATAAAACTTTATATGCACATATGTCAAAACTTTATGTAAAAAAAGGACAAGGAATAGAAATGGGACAGGTTATTGGTCTAATGGGTGATACAGGGTATTCCTTTGGATGTCACCTTCACTTTCAAGCTAAATATAATAACCAAGTATTTGATCCATTAACTTTATATAGATGAAAGTAACTGTAATATCAAGTGGTTCTAAAGGTAACTCTACACTTGTTGAAACAAAATCTAAAAATATTTTAATTGATGCAGGTATATCAAGTAAAGAAATAAAAAAAAGATTAAATAAAGATATAAATATAGACTTACTTTTTATAACTCATGCTCATATCGATCATATTAAAGGGTTAAAATCAGTTTATAAAGAATTTAAACCTACTGTATTTACGAGAAATGAAGAGGTTATAGAAAAAAATATATGTGATATTACATATTTTGATAAACCATATATTTTAGATGATTTAGAAGTATCATATTTTAATCTTTCTCATGATAGCGATTGTATTGGAATTAAAATAAAAGAAAATAATAAAGAGTTAGTATATATAACAGATACAGGTTATATAAATAAAAAAATATTAACAACTATTGTTAATAAAGATATGTACATAATAGAAAGTAACCATGATGTAAAACTTCTTATGAATGGTAAATACCCATTTTTCTTACAACAAAGAATATTAAGCGATAAAGGACATTTATCTAATAAGGATTGTTCAAGATACTTAAGCACTTTAATTGGAAATAAAACAAAATATATTGTATTAGCTCACTTAAGTGAAGAAAATAATACAAAAGAACTTGCAAGTTTTGAATTAAATAAAATGTTAGAAAAAAATAATTTTAATATAAAGAAAACATATATTGCTAAACAAGATGAAAGTTTAGAAACAATTGAGGTATAAGATGATAAAAATAATATGTTTAGGAAAAATAAAAGAAAACTATTTTAACTTGGCTATTGAAGAATATAAAAAAAGATTAAATAAGTATACAAAATTAGAAATAATTGAATTAAATGATGAAAAAGATGATGATATAAAATCTTGTTTACAAAAAGAAAAAGATAATATTTTAAATCATATTAAAGAAAAAGATAATTTAGTTATTTTAGATATATTAGGAACTGAATATACAAGTGTAGAATTTTCTAAATTTTTAGAAAAAGAATTAACTACAAACAGTAATATAACTTTCTTAATTGGATCTTCTAATGGTTTAAGTGAAGAAATAAAAAAACTTACTAATAAAAAAATATCTTTTTCTAAATTAACTTTTCCACATCAATTATTTAGAATAATATTATTAGAACAAATTTATCGTGGATTTAAAATAATAAATAACGAAAGTTATCATAAATAAAACATTTAATCATAAGACTAAATGTTTTTATTTTACATAATTTATTAACCGTGGTATACTTATTACAGGTGATTTTATGCTAAATTTAAACAATACAAGTCATATATTATTAATTGTCTTAACATGTTTTCTATTTACATTATGCATAACTTTTTATGTTAAAAAAATAGCAAGACATATTGGAGCAATGGATATGCCAGATGCAAGGAAAGTTCATACTAAACCTATGCCAAGACTTGGAGGTTTAGGAATATTTTTAGGTTTTTTATTTGGTTATATGTTATTTGGAGTTCAAAGTATACAAATGAATTCAATATTAATAGGTAGTTTTATAATAGTTTTAACAGGGGTTATTGATGATATAAAACCTTTGGAAGCTAAAACAAAGTTAATCGGACAAATTTTAGCAGCATGTGTAATAATTTTTTATGGAAATATTTTGTTAAATGAAATAACAATATTTGGAATATATGTTAACTTTGGAATATTTACTTATCCTCTTACAATTATATTTGTTTTAGCTTGTATAAATATAATTAATTTAATTGATGGATTAGACGGTTTATCAAGTGGAACATGTTCGATATTTTATTTAACAATTGGAGTAATTGCTTTTATGAGTTCTAATTTAAACTCATTACATATAACTTTAGCATTTATAATGTTAGGATCAACTTTAGGCTTTTTATATCATAATTTTTATCCTGCAACTATATTTTCAGGAGATTCAGGAAGTATGTTTCAAGGGTTTATGATAGCTACTATATCGCTTTTAGGATTTAAAACTGCTACTATGGTATCATTTTTTGTACCAATATTAATATTAGGTATTCCAATACTTGATACATTATTTGCTATAATAAGAAGAGCAATAAAACATCAACCTATATATTTACCTGATAAAAGTCACTTACATCATCAATTATTAAAACTTGGTTTAAGTCATAGAAATACAGTTTTAGCAATTTATGCTATGAATTTACTTTTTGCCATTGCATCAATAATTTATTTTTTAAATGATAAAGTTTTAGGCAAGTATATTTATTTAGCTATACTTGTATTAATAATTTGGCTAGTAACAAAAACAAGTATAGTCGCAGATAAAAAAGATAAAAAAGAATCAAAAAAAGATAATAAATAGTTAACTCTATTTATTTTTTTTGGGCTTATGGTACAATAATTTTGAAATTTTATGGCAAAAATTACCAAAAAACGCTAAAAAATGCTAAAAAAATGAAATTTGCGTTTCCTTTGCGCATAAAATTTTTAAATGTGTTGTATAATGAAGGAGTGATGTATATGAAAGAGTTTTGTAAATGGTTAGGAGTTAGTGAGAAGTTTGCTAAATTAGTGATTTGTTTATTTGTGGTCATGGCTTTTATAGTAATGACAAATATAATGCTAGAAAGTATTGGGTTACCATTTTATAAGTTAACAGTTGATAATTTATCAAAAGTTAATGTTAGTGAAATAGTTGAATTCATACTTTCGTGTGTTATGGTTTTATTAAATTTTTATGCAATGATATTTTTGGTATTTCCAATTAAATATTTTAATAAGATATTTAAGTATTCATTATTATATTTACTATTAGACATTATTCTAACAGAAACTACTAACCCGATATTTGTAAATATTTTTATATTATGTTTTGTTTTAATATTTAGTTATTTGTATTCAAACAAAAATAAAAAATATATCTTATATGGTTTGATTGGCTATGGTATAAATGCATTTGTTCAATTTGTATGTTATCTATATAAAGCAAGATTTATAGATTTTGCTAATATAAATGGACTAAATAAGTTATTGACATCTTTTGATTATTTTATATTTATGTTTATAATTATTCTTGTTAAAGAAGTTATAATAAAAAATAAAAAAAAGAATAAGAAAGGAGAATAATTAATGAAAGGTGGTCCAATAAGTCAATGGTGGTGGCCTTCATTTGAGAAGGAAGAAAGCTTTGCTAAAAAACTTGCAGCAAAGATTATTAAATAGTTTAGCTATTTAAAGTAAAATTTAATATTAAGGGCCAATTAAATTCTATGAAAGAAGGTGGTTTGTTTTGGATGAAAAAGAAAATAAAAAAATAGAAATTAATGAAATTAAAGATAATGAAAAAAAGAAAAGAAGGCATAAAGATGGGATTTGGTTTGCGGATACGGCAAATATAGAAAATTTTGCAGTTGCCAATGCGGATAAAACGAGGCAACTTATAGAAAATATAATTTTCTATGGAATAACTGTACCAATTCAACTTATACAAACAATAGGAGTTGTAGTCATTGCAGTATTTAATGATGCTTTTCCGGAACTTGCATTTTTTCTTATTGGATTTTTCTTCACGAGGAGTTTTTTGGGAGAAACGTTTCACTTACATTCTACAGTAATGTGTACCACATTTACTTGGACTTCATTTTTTATAATTACAGCGTTAGTTCCAAGTATATATATTAGTGTATTTTTATGTATAATATTAGGCTGTTTAATGGCAGCATATATGCATTATATTGTAGTAAAGGATGAGGTGAAATGCCAAAAAGACTAAATATAGGAACAATTATTTTCCCCTCAAGTGAAGAAAAAATAATGGAATTATGTGAATCGAAGAAGTTAATTGGTTATGAAACAGAGATAATTGTTAGAATTTATTGGCACAAACAAAGCTTAAATTATATAGCGGATTATATGGAATTTGATAAATATGGAAAACCACAAAAGCATTATTCGGTTAGAAGTATTAATAATTTTCATAAAGAAGCATTTAAAAAACTTTTAAAATAGTGTTAAACTATTTTTAATTTCTTATTAGAACTTTAGAAAGGAAATCATATTATGATAAGATATGTTATAGTTAGTAGTAAGGAAGAGAATATTAAGGGGTATAAACAAATTATAGATAAAGAAATGATGGGACATGATATTTGTTATAGATATTGTATTTTTAATAATAATGATAAAAGCTTTAAAAGTTATTGTAGTCTTAAAAATACATCAAGTGTTTTTATAATAGATAATGATGATGAAGTAAACAGTTTAGAAGTAATAGAAACTATTAGAAATGAATATAAAATGTATTTTTCTTTTATTGTTATTATTGATAAAAATGGTGTTTTAAGTTATGAAAAAGTTAAAAAGGAAAACAGTTTTATGATAGATTTATTAAAAGAAGATGAATTTAGTAGATTAAAGTATGATGTTAGATATATTTATAACGCAACATTAACAAGAAAGAAGATCTTAACTGTTATATTTGATAGTCAAATATATAATTTGGCGTATGAAGATATTTTATATATTGAAAAGGAAAGAAATAGTAAAAAAAGCATAATTCATACTAAAACAGATATTGTGTATACTACTAAAACTTTAACAGATCTTGAAGATTTACTTGATGAAAGATTCTTTAGGACACATCAAAGTGCGATAATTAATTTAGATAATGTTAAAATGATTGACCCTAGTAAAAATTATCTTTTATTTAATAATGATGAAAAGTGTTTTTATCTTTCACGAGATAAAAAGAAGAAACTAAAAGAGTTATGTGACGAACAGGGTTTGATAAGTACAAAATAAGGAATTTTTAAAAAAACTTCTTTATTTTTTGTTATTATAGTATTGCGCGCAAGAGATTATAAGTAGAAAAGAGGTGTAATTATGAAAGGCTTTGTAAAATGGTTCAACAATGAAAAAGGTTTCGGTTTCATTGAATATAAACCAAATGAAGATGTGTTTGTTCATTATTCTGCAATTGATGCTGAAGGTTATAAATCACTTAAAGAAGGCGATTATGTAGAATTCAAATTAATTGAAACAGGTAAAGGACTTCAAGCATTAAATGTTCGTGTTATAAAAGAATTTGCGACTGTTAATAACTAAATCACTTATAAAGTGATTTTTTATTTGTTGACATAATGAATTAAAAATAATATGATTAATGTGGGGCATAAAACTAAAACTAACATATATTAACTTTGAAAGGAAGTACTTATGAAACAAATAAAAATAAAGGGCAAAAATAAACTAACTGGAACAATAAGAATAAGTGGAGCAAAAAATGCTGCTGTTGCACTTATACCAGCCGCTATATTAAGTGATGAAGATGTAACAATTTGTAATGTTCCAGAAATATCAGATATAAATTCACTAGAAGAAATATTAAGATATTTGGATGTTAAATTTAGTCGTGCTACAGAATCGATTATAATTAATCCTAAAGATATGACAAATAAAGAAATACCAGAAGATATTTCAAGAAAGCTTCGTGCTTCTTATTATTTTATGGGGGCATTATTAAGTAAATATAAAAAAGTGGAAATGTATTTTCCGGGTGGATGTAATATTGGAAGTAGACCTATTAATCTTCATCTTGATGGATTTAAAAAACTTGGTGCAACAGTGATTGAAGAAAATGATAAATATACGATTGAAGCCAAAAAACTTATTGGAACAAAAATAGATTTAGAAATAGCTAGTGTAGGAGCTACAATTAATATAATTTTAGCAGCAACTAAAGCTAAAGGAACAACAACAATTACTAATGCAGCATGTGAACCTGAAATCAAAAATGTTTGTGATTTATTAAATAGTATGGGTGCTAAAATAACTGGTGCAGGGACAAATACAATTAAAATTAAAGGAGTAACTAAATTAAAAAAAGGATATGTTGAAGTAATTCCGGATAGAATAGAAGCAGGAACATATATAATAATAGGATCTTTAATTGGAGAAAACTTAAAAATAGATAATATAATTCCAGAACATTTAAAAGCTTTAACTACTAAACTTCTTGAATCTAATGCTAATATTGAGATAGGAAGAGATTATGTTTTAGCTTCATCTTCAAATGATTTAAAAAGTGTTGATGTTGAAACATATTATTTCCCAGGTTTTCCAACAGATTTACAACAACCTTTTTCGGTTTATTTAACACAAACGAAAGGTACATCAATTTTAAAAGAAACTATATATGAAAATAGATTTATGCATGTACCATATTTAAACAGAATGGGAGCTAATATAAAAGTAGATGGGAAAGAGTTAAAAATAAAAGGAAAAACACAACTTGAAGGTAAAATGGTAGCTTCAACAGATTTAAGAGGTGGAGCTGCGATGATAGTAGCGGGTTTAATTGCAAAAGGGACAACAACGATTAATGATGTAGAACACATTTTAAGAGGATATGAAGGAATTGTTGAAAAATTATCGCTTGTTGGAGCAAAAATAGAAATAAGAGAAATATAATAAAAAGTTATAAAAACACTTGTCAAAGCAATAAATATTTGTTACAATACTTAAGAAATTAATTACTATGAAAAAGAAATTTTCATGGCGAATAGAAAGGTAAGGATAAAAAAATGAAAAAAGGAATACATAAAGAATTTAAAGATACAAAGTTTATTTGTGCTTGTGGAGAAACATTTACTTTAAAATCAAATAAAGATGAAATGCACATTGATGTTTGTTCTAAATGTCATCCTGCTTATACAGGAAAACAAAATGCTACTACTGTTAAAGGAAATGTAGACAAATTTAATAAAAAATATGGAATTAAAAAAGCTTAATGCTTTTTTTTCTTTGTTATTTAATGTATAATATATTAAGAGGTGAAGATGTATGAAAATATGTTTAGGTTCAGATCATAGAGGATATAAACTAAAAGAAATAATGAAAGTTTATTTACAAGAAAAAGGTTATGAAATAATTGATGTTGGAACTAAAAACTTTGATAGAGTAGATTTTCCAGATTATTGCTTTTCACTTTGTCAAAAAGTTGTAAATAAAGATGCTGAAATAGGAATATTATTTTGTGGAACAGGAATAGGTATGTCTATAGCGGCAAATAAAGTAAAAGGAATTTATTGTGCTAGAATAACAAATGTAAAAGAAGCTAAACTTGCCAAAGAACATAATGATGCTAATGTTATAGCACTAAGTGGTAATATATGTCCTTTTAAAGCAAAAAAAATGGTTATGAAATTTTTAAAAGAAAAACCTCTTGATGATCCAGTTTATAGTGAAAGAATAGAAAAAATCAAACAATATGAGGAAAAGTAATGAAAGTTAAATTAATTGTTTATTTAGTAGTTACAATTCTTGTAATAATTGGTCTTGATTCTATTAATATTAATAATATTTTTAAAAAAAATAAAGTATTTCAAGCAAGATTATTCTATCTTTTATTAATAACAGCATTAGTATATTTAGTAACAAATTTTATTTTTGAATTTACATCAATTTAAAAAAATGTATAAAACCTCATTAATTGGTAAAACTTTTAATGAGGTGATTTTATGTTTGGAAAAAAGTTTAGACCATTTGTTATACCAAGTATTTATGTTTTATTAGTAGTTTTATTTGCATTATTTGGAATTTTATTGAATGAATCATTAAAGGTTGTTGAAAATAAAGATGACAATAATTTGACATATGTATCATATGAAGTATTATTTGATTATGCTATTCCTACGATAAATGAGGAAAATAATACAATTATTAGACCGTATAATGATGAAAATGTTACAATAGGTAAATATTATTATGATTTAAATGATGAAAAAACACAAGAAAATGCTATTATATATTATGAAAATACTTATATGCAAAATATAGGGGTTGATTATGTAAAAGAAGATATTTTTAAAGTAGTTTCAATTTTATCAGGAGAAGTTATTTCTGTTACAGATAATGATATAGTTGGAAAGACAGTAAAAGTTAGACATAATGATAAGCTGATTAGCATATATCAAAGTCTTGGAGAAGTAGCTGTTAAAGAACATGATAAAATAAAACAAGGAGATGTTATTGGTACAAGTGGTACTAATGAAATTAATAGTGCACTTAAAAATCATTTACATTTTGAACTTGTTATAAATGGTGTTTATGTTAATCCTGAAAAATATTATACTAAAACAGTTGGAGAGTTTTAAAATATGTTTAATAAAGATATAGGAATTGATTTAGGAACTGTAAATATTTTAATTTATGTTAAGGGTCAAGGAATAGTACTTAGTGAACCAAGTGTTGTTGTTGTAGATGAAGAAACAAAACGACCTATTGCTTTTGGTAAGGAAGCTTTTGATATGCTTGGTAGAACACCGGGTAAAATTAAAGTTATTAAGCCAATGAAAGATGGGGTTATTGCAGATTTTGAAACAACTGAGATGCTACTTGACTATATTCTTCGTAAGCTTAAGATAAAAGGAAGCATGTTTAAACCAAGAATTTTAATATGTTGTCCTGCTAATATAACAGAAGTTGAAAAATCAGCAATTAAAGATGCTGCTGAAAGAATTGGAGCTAAAAAAGTATTTATTGAAGAAGAACCAAAAGTTGCTGCAATTGGAGCAGGACTTGACATATCAAAACCTTTTGGTAATATGGTTGTTGACATAGGAGGAGGTACAACTGATATTGCAGTACTTTCTTTAGGAAATATTGTAACTAGTTCTTCAATAAAAACAGCAGGTAATACTTTTGATGAAGAAATAATAAATTATATTAAAAATAAATATAAGCTTTTAATTGGAGAAAAAACTGCTGAAAAAATAAAAATAGAAATTGGTACAGTTAAAAATGGTAATAAAAAAGAAAAATTAGATGTAAAAGGTCGTGATTTAGTTGGAGGGCTTCCTAAAACAATAACAATATCAAGTGATGAAGTTTGTGAAGCACTAACATCAAGTATAAATAAAATAATAGATATGGTAAAAATTGTTTTAGAACAAACACCACCCGAACTTTCTGCTGATATAATAGAAAAAGGCATTGTTTTAACTGGAGGAGGAGCTCTTCTTAAAAATCTTCCTGAACTAATGCAAGAAAAACTAAATGTTCCTGTATATATAGCAAATGAACCCTTAGTATGTGTAGCAGAAGGAACAGGTATAATTTTAAATAATTTACATTATATAGTTTAATAAAGAATATTTTTATAAAATCAATAATATAATAAAGTGTTATTGATTTTTTTGTTATTTAATTATATAATACCTAATTACAAGAAGTTTTATAATACTTTTTTTATTTTAAAATATATTATAAAGATGAATTGTTTAATAAGATATTAAAAGAAAGTACTACAAATTATTTAATATAAAATGTTAAAAATAAGGAACTTTTAACATAAATAAAAATATAATAATTATTAGTACTATTGAAATAGGAGGGAAAATTTATGAATAAAGAAATATTAACACTCGAAGGAGTTACACGTATTAAAAATTTTACTGATAAAAAAGTAATCGAAGCTAATAGATTTAGTCAAGAAATAATAACAGATGGTGAAATAATAGAAAAAGGAGAACAAAGAATAAGTCCTTTTGCAGATGAAAACAAAAAATATATGGAAAAAATAAGTGAAGTTTCAAAAAGAGGAGCTTATGAATTAATAAAGCATGATTATAGCATTGAAAAGGCAACTTATATAATTAAAATATATTATGAAAATTTAAGATATATGGATTATTTTGGAGAAATAAAAGATGTTGAAGTGTATATGGATGATGTAAATTCTAAAGAAACATTAAAAAAAGTAAGAGATATTCTTGATTACAAAGTAAAAATGAAAAAAGAAAAATATTATATAGATAATGAGTTATTAAATAAAGTTATTGAAGAACCAGTAAAATTTATAAGAGAAAGAGCAAATCAATAAAAAATTATTGATTTTTTTGTTTTACTATGTTAAACTTGGAACTTTGAAAAGGAGGGATTTTAGTGAATATATTAAATCTTATATCAGTATTTATTATAAAAATTATAGATAATGTATTATCTACAAGTAAAACATTATTAATTCAAAAAAATAAAGCTTTTCTAGCAGGATTTTCAGTTGCTATTTCACAAGTAATATTTTATAAGTTAATTAATGCTGTTACTGAAGGTGGAGATTTAACTATGTATATAATAAGTATTGCAAGTGGATTTGGTACTTATTTAGCAATATATATAAGTAATAAATTTTCTAAAGATAGATTATTTGTTAATGTTATTTTATCAGATAATAAAGAAGCTATGATGGAATTAAGAGAGTTTTTAATAGAAAATAAAATAAATAACTTAACAACAGATGGTTATACGAAAGACTTTAAAAAAACTTTGGCAATAACAGCATATGTTGAAACAAAAGAAAAAAGTAAATTATTAGATAAATATCTTGAAAATAGTAATATTAAATTTAAAAGAATAATTCAAAACAAGTAGGTATAGACAAAAAAAGCATTTTGTATTATAATTTACCTGGGGTTGATTTGGGTTCGACATTTGTAAAATGGTTTAGATGGCAAGTAGTAGGTATGCTTTAAATCCAAAATAAAAATAACTGGAAACAGAAATCAATTAGCTTTCGCATAGTATAATGAAAGCGCTTCTTCTATTTTCTTTCCTGTGGAAGATATTAGAGGCTCATTTTAGCAGGATATAAAGTGGTTTTGTCTTAGGATTACTTCGAATTTTATAAGACTTACTAATTATAAGGTTTGTTGGTAACTATTTTAATTAGGAAACTTTATTATCAACTAAACTTGTAGAAGTCTAAATTTGTTTACTTATGGACAGGGGTTCAATTCCCCTCAACTCCACCAAATTGATATTTACTAATTTTTAAGTTTACATATAAAAAGCAGT
>HF999800.1:0-27249 GCA_000434175.1 Mycoplasma sp. CAG:611 | reverse complement strand
TAAAAAGCAGTGCTTGATAATAATAAAAACGACTTTTTGACATTATTAATAATTTATGCTATTATTAGTATGTAAGCAAGAAAACTTGCATAAAATAAAAAAGAGGAACATTCAATTCTGTAAGTGAATGTCGCCTCTAAAAATACTTAGTATTGACACTCAATCAGAGATGAAAGAGTGTCATATTTTTATTGCTATTACCAATAAGGTAAGGAGTAATAAAATGATAGCAATAAGACGAAAGAATTTTATTATAAAAGTTCTTTTTTTCATTGTATCCCTCCTTTCTTTCTCAAGATTGGAGGACGACACTCACATCAAATGTTCCTGTTAAAATTATATAATAAGTAAATACGTAAAACAAGCGAACAGATGAAAATTTTTGTTATATCCGTATCAAATTGATATTTACTGCTTTTTTATTTACTTTTGCTATGAAATATGATATAATGTAGTCAAATGAAAGGAATGATCTTGAAAATGAATATGAATTTAAATTATTATGATGCATGTTATAAAATTTGTGCTTTAAGTACAATATTAGGTTCAAGTAAGGAAAATGTAGTTGCTATAAATGATAATTTAATAGCTAAAACTAAGTTTACTGTTCAAGATGGTGGTACTTGGTCTGATTTTAAGATAGTATTTTTAAGAGATGGAAAGATAATAGAAGAAGTAACTTTTGATAACAACGCTGATAAAGCTTTAAAACTTCAAAGAAAATTATTGGATGATAATTACGCTATGGAACTTAGATTACAAGCTATGGAAGGTTTAACACCTAGTTTATTAGCAAAGTTCTTAAAGAACAAACCAATGTTAACTTCAACTGAAATGGCTAGTGTAATAGCTAAAGCAGATGAAATGGAAGCGTTAGTATTAGAACAAACTAATCAAAAACATAGATAAAAATATTGTGATGTAAAAAGTAAAAGCAAATATGAAAAGTATTTGCTTTTTATATATTTATAATAAATATTACTTAATATAACTGTAAGGAACAATTATTTGAAATTCTCCTTGTGAATATGGAGCAACTTGATAATAATTAAATAATAATAAGATTCCATCTTTTGTAAAAACAAAGTTTTTAAAATTATCTTTAATAGGTTTAGTTCCTTCATACATCATACTTGTTACAGTTATTTTAGGATTATTTATTAAATTTATTCTTGATATTTTAGAGAATATATCTAAAATATCTTTATTTTTTTCTAAAAGGTTTTCTATCTTAATAAAACTATTGGTTCTTTTATCATAATTAATTGTAACAATTTCGTGATTAGGATGAGCGCCTCCAGTAAAATATTCAATATAAAAAACAAAAGAAACATAATCGTTATAATAAAAATCTTTGAAATCAATAATTAAAGTATATTCCATATCAATTTGGATATCTTTATTAGGTAAATTGTTTTTAAAATCTTTCATATAATTATTAACAATTTTTGTAATTTCTTCATTTAATTTTTTATATCCTGTAAGAGGATAATTAATTTTTATATCATAATTATCAGTTTTTTCATTAAAATTACCATTATTATTAACATAAACTGTTGATAAGTCATTGCTTTTTCTAAAAATTAAATAGATATTAACAAAAATTGTCAATATAATTAAAATAAATATAATCTTTTTCATATTAAAATATATGATTAAATGATATAATAATATTATAAAAAGGAGGATATTTATGAAAAAAATATATTTAATTATTCTATTATGTTTATTTCTTCTTGTGGGATGTGGAAATAAAAAAAATTATGAAATTAATATAACATTAAAAGGAGAAGATTCTTCATATAAGTGGGAATATCAAGGAAATATTGATAAAACATTTGAATTAAAAAAAGAAGAACAAATTACAAATGAGGATAATACAAAAACATATATTTATAAGTTAGAACCTTTAAAAGAAGGAACAACTTCGATAGCTTTTAAATATAAAAATGGGGAAAATGTTTTATATTTAATAAAATATGATATAGAAGTTTCTAAAGATTTAAGCGCAAAAGTTTTAAATGTTGAAACTAATTATGATAATGTCGAACAAGAAATAACAATAAATGAGATTAAATAATTGTAATTGCATTTTTTCTATTTTATAGTTATAATATTTTAAAAAAGAAAGGATGATTTATATGGAACTTTTAGATGGTAAAAAAGTAAAATTAGAAATATTAGAAAACTTAAAGGAAGAATTAAAAAGTTTAGAAAGAAAATTGGGACTTGTTGTAATTCAAATAGGAGAAGATCCTGCTAGCTGTGTATATGTAAATCAAAAACAAAAAATGGCTGAAAAAGTAGGTTATGATTTTTATCATATAAAATTAGATGAAGATGTAAGTGAAAAAGAAGTTTTAGATTTAATTGATACTTTTAATGAAGATCCAAATGTTGATGGAATTTTAGTGCAAATGCCTCTTCCTAGAAAGTTTAATTCTAAATTAATTCAAAACAGAGTAAATCCTTTAAAAGATGTTGATGGTTTAAATGATATTAATGCTGGAAGACTTACTCACAATGTTGAATGTTTAACACCATGTACGCCACTTGGAATAATAGATATTTTAAAATATTATAATATTGATATCGAAAGAAAGAATGTTGTCGTGGTAGGAAGAAGTGACTTGGTAGGAAAACCAATGGCAAGTTTAATGCTTAATAATAATGCAACAGTTACTATTTGTCATTCAAAGACATCTAATTTAAAAGAATTTACAACAATGGCTGATATTTTAGTTGTTGCAGTAGGGAAAAAAGATCTTATAACGGAAGATATGGTAAAACCTGGAGCGGTAGTAATAGATGTTGGTATGAATAGAGTAGATAATAAATTATATGGAGATGTTGACTTTGAAAATGTTAGCAAGAAAGCTAGTTATATAACACCAGTTCCTGGGGGAGTAGGTCAAATGACTGTGGCAGAACTAGGATGTAATGTTTACAAAGCATATAAATTAAGAAGAAAGTAATTTCTTCTTTTTAAAAAGAATTATGTATAAAAAAATTTATGTTGAAATAACAAATGCTTGTAATTTAAGTTGTGATTTTTGTATTAAAAATCAAAGAGAACTTAAATTTATGAGTGAAAAAGAATTTAAAATAATTTTAGAAAAATTAAAAAATCATACTAAATATTTATATTTTCATGTTCTTGGGGAACCTCTTATGCACCCTAAAATTAATGAATTTATTAATTTAGCAAGTTTATCTTATAAAGTTAATATTACAACAAATGGATATTTAATAGAAAAAATTAAAAATAATAAGAATATAAGACAATTAAATATATCACTTCATAGTTATAATTCTAAATATAATATTAATTTAGATGATTATTTAAATCATATTTTTGAAGTAGTGGATACTTTAGAAAATACATTTATTTCTTATAGATTATGGGGTAATTCTAGTAATGTTGATAAAATATTAAATAAATTAAATGAAAAATATAATACATCATTATCTAAAAATAGTTTAAAAAAGAATAATAAATTAAAAGATAATATTTATTTAAATAAAGAAGGAGAATTTATATGGCCTAGTATGAATAATAATTATTATAATGAAAATGGTAAGTGTTATGGGTTAATAGATCATATAGGAGTTTTAGTAGATGGTACAATTATACCATGTTGTTTAGATACTTTAGGTATAATAAATTTAGGTAATATATTTAAAGATGATATTTCATCTTTAAAAGATAATAAATTGTGTAATGAAATGATTAGGGGTTTTAAAAATAATAAAAAAGTTCATGAATTGTGTAAAAAATGTAAATTTTTATAGTATATTTTTATAAATGTTGATACAATAAGATAAAGGTTGGTGAAATTTATGGATAAAAGATTAGAAGAGGCACTTGAATTAGAAAAAGAAAGACAAAAAGATAATATTGAGTTAATTGCAAGTGAAAATTATGTAAGTAAAGATGTTTTAAAATTACAAGGAAGTATTCTTACAAATAAATATGCAGAAGGATATCCTGGAAAAAGATATTATGGTGGATGTCAATATGTCGATATATTTGAAAATATTGCAAGAGAATATGCATGCAAATTATTTGATTGTAAGTTTGCTAATGTTCAACCTCATTGTGGTAGTAGCGCTAATATGGCTGTATATCGTGCGTTATTAAACCATGGTGATAAAGTTTTAGGAATGGATTTATCTAATGGAGGGCATTTAACTCACGGACATAAATTAAGTTTTAGCGGTCAAGATTATGATATTATTTCTTATAGTGTTGATCCTGTTAGTGAAAAAATTGATTATGATGCTTTAGAAAAAATAGCCATGGAAGAAAGACCTAAAATGATAATAGCAGGAGCTAGTGCTTATCCTAGAATAATTGATTTTAAAAAATTTAGGGAAGTTGCTGATAAATGTGGAGCTTATTTAATGGTTGATATGGCTCATATTGCAGGTCTAGTAGCAGCAAAACTTCATCCAAGTCCATTTCCTTATGCTGATGTTGTAACAACAACAACGCATAAAACTCTTCGTGGTCCTCGTGGAGGAATGATTTTAACAAATGATGAAGAATTAGCTAAAAAAATAGATAAAACAGTTTTCCCTGGTATTCAAGGAGGACCTTTAATGCATGTAATCGGTGCTAAAGCTCAGTCTTTTTATGAAGCTTTACAGCCTGAGTTTACTACTTATGCTAAGCAAATAATATCTAATGCTAAAGCCATGGAAGAAAAGTTTAAAGAAAGTAATGTAAAACTTGTTTCAAATGGAACAGATAATCATCTTTTACTTGTAGATGTTAAATCTAGTTTTAATGTTACTGGTAAAGAAGCAGAAAAAATACTTGATGAAATTCATATAACTTGTAATAAAAATACAATTCCAAATGATCCTGAAAAACCAATGGTTACAAGTGGTATAAGAATAGGAACACCTGCGATGACTACAAGAGGGTTTAAAGAAGATGAGTTTAAAGAAGTGGCAAGTATTATAATTGATGCTTTAAGTAACAAAGATGATGAGGAAAGATTAAAAGAACTTGATACAAAAGTTTTAAAACTAACAAGAAAGTTTGAAATGAAATAAAAGAAGTTAACCAAAATTAACTTCTTTTTCGTTGAGGATTTTTATTCATAATAGTATAATCTTCATAACAATTTATATATTTTTTTATGTTTGTATTTAAATTACGACAAACTAATATATTTTCATATTTGTCTTCAATAATATAAAAATTTTTCTTATAAACAATAAAATCTTTAAGTGTAGCAATTTCTTTATCCTTTGTTGTTTCTTCATTATTAATATTATTGTTTTTAATAATTGTATTAACAATATTATCAGGAATAATATCTATAACATCTATTTCTTTTAAATCATTAATATTTTTTAAATTTCCATATATAATTTGATAATTATTATATTTATAATGTTTATTATCTTCATGTAAGTCATTAAATGATACATCAAATAATGTTATTTTATTTTTTTTACTTTTAATTATTAGATAGTAATTATCTTCTTTTGTTTTTATTATTGTTCCTTTTTTAAGAAGAAGATTTTTATATTTTTTATAGATTTCAGTACTTTTTAAATCATTTAGATTAACATATTTATCTTTAATCATATTAGTCAATATGTTTTCCATATCATTATCTTTTAATTTAAAAAAGTAATTTAATATATTTTGATCTTTTAGTTTAACAAATTTATATTTAAATATTGAAGATTTATTTATATTATAAATAGATTTATCTATTTTATATGAATGTGGTAATAGCTTTCCTTTATAACTTGTACCTTCTAATGCTATATAATTTTTTTCATCATTATTTACACTAATTATTAAATAAGGCCTTTTTTCATGACCTTTTAAAACATGTTTTAATGCTTCATCATTAAGTGGCATATTAGCCCAAATAACATCTCCTGTTTCATAATGATAAGGATTAAAACTTGTATAGTCTTTTTGTAAGTGATTTAGGAAAAATTGTAATATTTTCATATAAAATCCTTCTTTCGTAGAGTTATTTTAGCAAAACCGTATTAAAAATACAATAAAATAGTTAAAAAATATTGACTTTTTCATAATATGTAATGTATAATACAACTTGTAAAAAAGGAAAGAGATGTATAAATCCACCTGATATGCTTAAAGTAGCTATAGGTAAAAAGCCAAAAAAAATACTTATATTTTTATTATGGTTTAAGGATAGAATGCATTTCGCATTCTTTTTATATTATATGTGGAGGTGTTTTGTATCGCAAAAAATAGTAATGATTTGTTATGCAACGAACAAATTAAAGTTAGTCAAGTTTTAGTTATTGGTCCAAATGGAGAACAAATGGGAGTTAAAAATATTAATGATGCTTTAACTATAGCTAGTTATGCAGGATTAGATTTAGTACTTATTAATAGTAATAGTGAACCTAATGTTTGTAAAATTATGGATTATAACAAATTCAAGTATGAAAAAGCAAAAAAACAAAAAGAAGCATTAAAAAAACAAAAAGCTTCAAATATGGAACTTAAAGAATATCGTCTTTCACCTGTTATTGATGTTGGTGATTTTGATACAAAAGTTAGAAATGCATCAAAGTATTTAGAAAAAGGACATAAAGTTAAGTTATCTATAAGATTTAAAGGAAGACAAATTGCACATCCAGAGCTAGCAGAGGAAGTTTTAAATAAATTTGCTTCGCGTGTTGAATCTTTTGCAATTGTTGAGCAAAAAGCAAAACTTGAAGGTAGAAATATGACTATGTTACTTGCACCAAACACAAGTAAATAATAAGGAGGAAATTATGGCAAAAAATAAGTTAAAAACGCATAAAGCTACTAGAAAAGTGTTAAATATAAGACAAAGTGGTAGTATAACAAAACAAGTTGCAGGAAATAATCACCAAACTGGTGGAAAAACTCCAGCACAAAAAAGAAATAAAAGAAGTAAAACAGAATTAAGTAATTCAGATTACAAAAGATTTAAAAATGTAATTTAATATTTAGTAAGGAGGAAAAAACATGACAAGAGTAAAAAATAGTGTAGCAACACGTGCTAGAAGAAAAAAAGTTTTAAAAAGAGCTAAAGGTTACTTTGGAAGCAAACATAGATTATTTAAAACAGCACAAGAACAAGTTATGCATTCAGAAAGATATGCATTCCGTGATCGTAAACAAAAGAAGAGAGATTTTAGAAAATTATGGATAACAAGAATTAATGCAGGATGTAGAGAAAATGGAATTAGTTATTCAAGATTTATCGATGGATTAAATAAAGCAGGAGTAGAAGTTAATAGAAAAATGCTTTCTGAACTTGCTATTTATGACAAAGAAGCATTTGCTAATTTAGTAAAAGTAGCAAAAGAAGGTAAAGTAGTTGTTAAACCTGTTAAAAAAGAAACTACAAAAAAAGAAGCACCAAAAACTAGTGCTAAAAAAGAAACAAAAACAAAATAATCATTCTAAAGAATTTTAATATCAAGTGTCTTTAATGATGATATTATTTCGAATTTAGAAGAAGAAAAAACGAAGGAGGAAAAAACATGACAGTAGTGTCAATGAATTATTTATTAGAAGCAGGTGTTCATTTCGGACACCAAAGAAGAAGATGGAATCCAAAAATGAAAGAATATATATATACATCAAGAGATGATATATATATAATAGATTTACAAAAAACATCAAAATTAATCGAAGAAGCTTATGAAGCTTTAAAACAAATTGTAGAACAAGGTGGTACAGTTTTATTTGTAGGTACTAAAAAACAAGCTCAAGAAGCTATGCAAGAAAGTGCTGAAAGAACTGGAATGTACTATGTTACAGAAAGATGGTTAGGAGGAACTTTAACTAACTTTAAAACAATTAGAAGTAGAGTAAAATTCCTTGAAGATATTGAAAAAATGGAACAAGATGGTACATTTGACGCATTACCTAAAAAAGAAGTAATTAAACTTAAAAAAGAATATGAAAAATTAAATCGTAATTTATGTGGAATTAGAGAAATGAAAAAATTACCACAAGCAATAGTAATTGTAGATCCAAGAATTGAAGAAACTGCAATTAAAGAAGCAAGAAAATTAAATATACCAGTATTTGGAATTGTAGATACAAATTGTGATCCTGATATGGTTGATTATGTTATTCCTGCTAATGATGATGCTGTTAGAAGTGTTAAATTAGTAATTGGTGCTTTAGCTAATGCTATTGCAGAAGTTAATGGTAAAGAAGTAATTAATTATATTAGTGCAGAAGATGCAAAAGAAAATTTAAAAACAGATATGAAAGAACTTCTTGAAGATACTAAAGCTTTAACAAAAGAAGTAACTAAGAAAGTTGTTAAAGAATTAGAAGAAAAACATCATGAAGTAAAAAAAGAAGTTAAAGAAAAACAAGAAGAAGTAAAAAAAGAAATAAAAGCTAAAAAAGTTGAAGTAGTTAAAAAAGTTAAAGAAGCTGTAGAAAAGAAAGTTGAAAAAAGTTTAAATGATTTAACTTTAGTTGAACTTAAAGAAATGGCTAAAGAAAAAGGTGTTAAAGGTTATAGCACTATGAAAAAACAAGATTTAGTTGAAGCTTTAAAATAATTAAGGAGGAATGTTATGTTTACTGCTCAAGATGTAAAAAATCTAAGAGAAAAAACAGGAGCTGGAATGCTTGATTGTAAAAAAGCTCTTGATGAAACAAAAGGAAATATTGAAGAAGCTATTAATTGGCTTCGCGAAAAAGGTATTTCTAAAGCTTTAAAAAAAGCAGAAAGAATTGCAGCAGAAGGTTTAAGTGAAGCAGTTTCTAATGATACTAATGCAGTTATTATTGAAGTAAACTGTGAAACAGATTTCGTTGCAAGAAATGAAGAATTTAAAACATTAATTAATACTATAGCAAATGCTATTTTAAATAATGAAGTAAAAACAATGGAAGATGCTAATAAATTAGTGGTAGATAATGAAACAATTGAAGAAAAAATTGTAGCGTTTACTGCTAAAATTGGAGAAAAGATTAGTTTTAGAAGATTTGAAAAATTAGCAAAAACAGAAAGTCAAGAATTTGGTATTTATTCTCATATGGGAGGAAAAATAACTTCTGTTGTAGTTATCGAAGGTAATAATCATGAAGTAGCTAAAGATATTGCTATGCATGTTGCAGCAATGAATCCAAGTTATTTAGTAAGTAGCGATATTCCTGAAGATGTATTAAATAAAGAAAGAGAAATTATTAAAGAACAATCTATGAATGAAGGAAAACCAGCTGAAATAGCAGAAAAAATGGTTGAAGGAAGAATTAGAAAGTTCTTTAAAGAAGTTTGTTTAGTAGAACAAGAATTTATTAAAGATCCATCTTTATCTGTAGGAAATTATGCTAAAAACAATAATTGTTCTATTGTTAAAATGGTAAGATATGAAGTAGGCGAAGGAATTGAAAAAAGAAATGATGACTTTGCAACTGAAGTAATGAACCAAATTAATGGATAATAAAGTGTAGATATAATTGTCTACATTTTTTATATTCTAAATAAATTAAGTAAAATTATTGCTTTTTTTCTTAATTTTTTAGTATAATTATTATAGAAATTATTTTAAGGAGAAAAACATGAATAAAGATTATATATTTTTAACAAAAGAAAAAATGAATAAAGCTATTGAAAATATGGAAGAAAGATTATCTACAATAAGAGCAGGAAGGGCAAATCCTAATATGCTTGATAATGTTTATGTTTCTTATTATGGAACGCCAACGCAAATAAAACAACTTGCAACAATATCAGTTCCTGAAGCTAGACAAATAAATATTAAACCATTTGATAAAAGTATTCTTGGTGCGATAGAAAAAGCTATATTTGAAGCTAATCTTGGTATAACACCAAATAATAATGGAGAAAGTGTATTTATAACAATTCCGCCTTTGACAGAAGAAAGAAGAAGAGAACTTGTTAAACAAACAAAAGAGTATGCTGAAGATGGAAGAATAGCTATAAGAAATATAAGAAGAGATATATTGGATGAACTTAAAAAAGATGGTTTAAGTGAAGATGTTTCTAAAAATATTGAAGAGAAAATTCAAGAAGTAGTAAATGAATATAATAAAAAAGTTGAACTAATAATAAAAGAAAAAGATAATGAATTAATGAATATTTAAGACTTAATAAGTCTTTTTCTTTTATTAAATTTTAAAATAACCTTTTCTAAAGTGAAATAAAATGTTAAAATGTTTATTGTAGGATGGTGTTAATATGAAAAAGACGGTAAGAGATTTTTCATTAGATTTTAAAACAGTTATATTAAGATGTGATTTAAATGTAACTATAAAAGATAATATAATAGTAGATGATACAAGAATTAAAGAAAGTTTAGAAACGATTAAATATATATTAGAACATAATGCAAAAGTAGTAATATTATCACATTTAGGTAAAATTAAAACAGAAGAAGATAAAGAAAAAAACAATTTAAAAATAGTATGTGATAGATTAAATTATTATTTAGATAATAAAATAACTTTTGTGGAATATGATGAAGATGTTAAAAAAGTAATCGAAACTACACCTTATAAAAAAGGAATTCTTCTTCAAAACACAAGATATTTTGATTTAGATAATAAAAAAGAAAGTAATTGTGACGAAGAATTATCTAAATATTTTGCAAGTCTTGGAGATATTTTTATAAATGATGCTTTTGGACTTATTCATAGATGTCATGCTTCTAATGTAGGTATTAGTAAATTACTTCCATCTGGTATAGGATTTTTAATGGAAAAAGAATTAAGTCATTTAGACATGCTTGATAACCCAACAAGACCTTTTTGTGTTATTATGGGTGGAGCTAAAGTAAGTGATAAAATTGAAGTTATTAATAGTTTAATAGATAAAGTTGATAAATTATTTATCGGGGGAGCAATGTGTTTTACTTTCTTAAAAAGTAGAAATATAGATGTTGGAAACTCTTTGGTAGAAAATCATCTTTTAGAATATTGTTCTAATTTACTTGATAAATATAAAGATAAAATAATTCTTCCAATTGATATAAACGGAGCTTTTAGTTTTAATAATGAAGAAAAACTTGAAAACTATTCTATTATGAATATTCCATCTTCTTTTATAGGAATGGATATAGGTAAAAAATCAGTTGAACTATTTAAAGATGAATTATCTTCTTGTAAAACCTTATTTTGGAATGGCCCTCTTGGAGTATATGAATTTAGTAAATATCAAGAAGGAACTAAAAATATTTTAGAGTTTGTTTGTGATAATATTGAAACTGTTATCCTAGGTGGTGGAGATATTGTTAGTTGTTGTAATATTTTAGGATATAATAAAAGGGTTAGTTTTATTTCAACTGGGGGAGGAGCTTCACTTTCATATCTTGCTAATAAAAATCAACCTGGTTTAGAATATATAAGTGAGAAGTAGTATGAGAAAGAATTTAAAATTTGAAGAAAAATATGAAATATTAATAAAATATTACAATCAAAATGGTAACATTAATATAAAACAAAAACAAATATATGAAAATTATCCTGTTGGTAAATGGCTTGCTAATTTTAGGGAAGCTTATAAAAATAATAAATTACCTGAAGATCAAGTAGAAAAGTTAAATAAACTTAATATGCTTTGGTCTGATGTAAAAAAGGTATCATCTATATCATTATTTAATAAAAAATATGAAATATTAAAGGCTTATTATGAAGAATATGGTAATTTAAATATTTCAACAAAACAAGTTTATAAATCATATCCTGTTGGGGATTATGTTAAACAATTTAGAGATTCTTATAGAAAGCAAGGAAATTATACATTTTTAAGTGAAAGTCAAATAAAACAACTTGAAAGTATAGATATGGTATGGAATCCTAAGCAAGAAAAAGAAATAATAAAAGAAGAAGTACCAAGTTATTTTATCAAAAAATACAAGAATAAATCTTCAAGACAAGTAATTATTTTATATAAATATTTAAATAATATAGTAAATGAAGAAAAACTATTAAATGAACTTAAAAGAATATATAAAACGGAAGAAGTAAAAGCATTATATACAAAAGCATATTATTTGTATAAAAATATTTTTGATAAATTGAAAGTAAGTGAAAAAGAATATTTAACTAATTTAAATGAAAATTTTAGTTTGACTTCATTAATAATAGAAAAAGCTTGTAAAGAAGATATAAAAGTGAATATCGAGGAATTATTAAAAACAATTAATCTTATAAATATATCGTTTTATGTTAATAGTGATACTTCATTATTATTAGAATATATAAAAGCTTATTCATTAGATGATGATGATATAAAACAAATATTTTTTAATTATAGTATTAGATGTAAAAATAAAGTTTATGAAAATGATTCTAAGCTTAATAATAAAATTAATTTTTTACTTAGAAGTGGAAGTAATTTTAATAATTTGCCAGAGGAATATTTAAAAGAAATATGTAAAAGAAATAATATTACAGTAAAAGATCAATTAAAGGTGAGTAAGCTTTCTTTAAAGTATAATTTGGTATTATCTAAATATAATGAAGAGTTAAAAAAGTCTTATGAAAGGGTGGCATAATGAATAAAATAATAGTTTTAAATCAAAAAAGTTATATGGAATATAATGAAGTGTTAGATTTTATAAATAATATAAAAGATAATATAAGAAGAGATTTAGATGTTATTATATGTCCAAGTAGTATTTATCTTCCTTATTATAAAGGAAAGTATGATTTTAAGTTGGGTAGTCAAAATGTTTATATTAAAAATATAACGGGAGAATACACTTCTAAAAGTTTAAAATCAATGGGTGTTAATTATGTTTTAGTAGGACATTTTGAAAGAAAACAATATTTACATGAATCTAATGAGTTAATTAATTTAAAGATAAAAGATGCGATTAATAATAATATAATACCTATTGTATGTTTAGGAGAAACAAAAGAAGAAAAAGAGCTTTTAAAAACAGGAGATGTTTTAATAAAACAGTTAAAAGAATATTTTAAAGATGTTGATGTAAAAGAAGATATTGTAATAGCGTATGAACCTGGGTATTCTATTGGAACAAGTATTTTGCCTACTACGAGTGAACTTGAAGAGGTAATAAAGTTAATAAAAGATAATATTTTTAGGAAATATAATTGTAATATTAAAGTTTTATATGGTGGAAGTGTTGATGAATTAAATATTGAAAAATTAAATAAGATAAAGGATTTAGATGGTTATTTAATTGGTAAGAACAGTTCATCAAGTGCTAAAATAATACAAATTATGGATAAAATAGATTGATTTCGACAAAAATAGTTAAAAAAAGCTATAGAAATTAATCTTTTTTTGTAGTAAAATTATAATTGCGTTAGAAGTATATGAAGGGAGATAATATGGAAAAACTTAAAGTTGCTTTAATTGATGACAATATTGAACTTGTTAATATGATTAAAGAATATTTTAGTAGTAACGCAAAAATTAAAGTAGTATATGAAGCGCATGATGGGGAGGATGGTTTAAATTTAATAAAATCTAAATTTGATGACATTGATGTTTTGTTACTTGATTTAATTATGCCAAAAAAAGATGGAGTAAGTATTTTAGAGGAAATGAATGAACTTGCTCTAAATAAAAAGGTAATAGTTTTAACTTCTTATAATACACAAGATATGATAAGAAGAGTATCTGAGCTTGGTGTAAATTATTTTATTTTAAAACCATTTGATTTAGAAGAATTAGAAAAAAGAATTTTAGATGTAGGAAAAGTAAGCGATGAACCAAAGTCAATTGATTTGTTACATCAAAATTTGCAAATATCTATAACAAATGTATTGCATGAGTTAGGTGTTCCATCTCACATTAAAGGATATCAATATATAAGAGAAGGTATTTCAATTATATACGATAAGCCTGCAGTAATCGGAGGAATTACAAAAGAGTTATATCCTGCAATAGCAGATAAGTTTGGCACAACAACTTCAAGGGTGGAAAGGGCAATAAGACATGCTATTGAAGTAAGTTGGAATAGAGGAGATTGGGATTTAATGGAAGAAATATTTGGTCATAGTGTAGATATAGATAAAGCTAAGCCAACTAATTCAGAATTTATTGTAACTATTGCAGATAAATTAAGATTAGAAAATAGAAAAACATTAGTTAAAAGTTATTAACAAAAGAGTTAATAACTTTTTCTTTAGAAATATTATTTGTTAAATTGACTTTTGTAATAGAAAATATTAAAATTATATTAGAGTTAAATTGACTTTTGAAAAGCTTTATGTTATAATAATGCCATTCAACAAAGAGAGTTAATTTTTAGTTATTAAGGAGGAAGTTTTATGAATAATAAAATAGAAATAACAAAAGTATTAAAAAATTCAGATGAATATACAGAAGAAGAGACAAAATCAGGTAAACTTTACCAAGTGGGACTTGAATATAATGGAAAGATATATTATTTTTCAAAACCAGTTGGAGTATGTAAAGATTTAGCATTAGTGTTTAATACACTTGGAGAAAATCCAGATTATCCTGCTGTAGACTCTATTAAAGTTCTTTATGAAGAACATAGAAAAGCTTTTAATGAGATAAATATGGATTATCAAACAAATTCTTCTGATACACAAACTATTTTTACTAAAGTAAAAAATGATGAAATTAATTATACAAAAAAAGAAGAAAAAGTAGTTAAAAAAGAACTTGAAGATAAGAAAAAGAAAGTTCAAGAAGAAACAGAAAAAGAATTTCAAGCAACACCAGTAGTTGCTCCTATTGAAAATGTTAAAGTTTCTAAAAAAGGAAAAAGCCTAATTGCTGGGGGATTAGTTGCTTTAGCAATTTTTGGTGGAGTTATTATTGGTACAAATTTTGATAAAATAAAAAACATTTTTAAAAGTAATAAAATAACAAATGATGATTTAAATGAAGATAATATAAGAAAAGTAACTGTAGATTTTACTAAAAACTTTAATAAACTTTGTGATGAAAAAGCAAATAGTAAAACATTAAAATTACAAATTACAGAAGAAGAAACTAGATTGTTCTATTTGTTTGTTAATTATAAAAATTATACTGAAGAACAAATAGCAAATGTTTTTGGAAAAATAACAAATCCAAGTGAAGTGGCTAGAAAAATTACTAATTTTGTTACACAAGTAAGTAAGTATGAAGGTTTAACAAATGAAAAAGTTGATATTAATTCTTTATTAATTAACAATAATTCTAAAAAAGAATATGAAAACTTTAAAGAATTAATTGAAAAAGATGAAGTAAGTAAAGCGTTTAATAAATATTCTTCAAATAATGCTACTTATTTAGATTATATTAATGCTAACAATTATAGTAAATTAAATAAAGCAGAAAAAGAAAGCTTAGCTAGTATATATGGTGCTTCTTTAGAAAGATTTAAAGAATTTGTTATTAATGTTAATTATTTAGCTAGAATTAATAATTTAGTTAATAAATTTAATTCAAATACTTTAACAAAAGAAGATTTAGAATTAAGGGAAGCTCCTATTTCTAAGGGAAATAAAGATACATATAATGATTTATTAAAAGATCACGGTATTGATAAAGTTACTACAAAAACTGAAACTATAACAAAAGATGAAGCAATTAAAGATTTTGGAAGTGACAAAGTTAAAGATGCTGAAAATAAAGCTGATCAAAAATTAAATGATAAAAATAAGAGTGAACAAGAAAGAGCAGATCAAATAGAAAGTGATTATAACAAAAAAATAAAAGAAACAATTGATGAAATTATTAAAAAAGGTGTTAATAAAGATGGACTTTATGATATACCAAGTAATGCTAGTCCTGAAGTAAGAAAAGAATTAGAAAATATGAATGAACAACTAAGAAAAGCAATGGAAGCTGCTAAAAAGGATAATGATAAGGCAATTGATGATGCTTTAAAAAATAGTAATACAAATACAAATGTTACACAAGCACCTAAAGAAGAACAAAAACCTAATTTAGATTATAGTGATGCAGAAATTACTGGAGAATATATTAGTCAAGAAGAATATGAAAAATGGCTTCAAGAAGCAAATATGCTTTTAGATGATACATTAGAAAAAGGAACAACTCGTTCAAGATAGGGGGTATGATATATGAACGAATATAATGAATATACTGTTGAAGAAGAAAAAAAGCCTATATTAAAAACATTGAAATTAGTTTTAATTGTAATACTTTCAATTGCATTATTTATACTTTTAATGTGGTTAATTAAAGGCAATGGTAATGATAATAATGGAAATAATGAAAGTCCACTTGCAAATCAAATATTTTATAATAATATTGAAAGAATGAAAGATGCGGCAGAATCATATTTCACATTAGAAAGATTACCTCAAAAAGAAGGGGATAAAATAACTTTAACTTTAAAACAAATGTTAGATAAGAAGTTACTTTTACCTTTAACTGATAAAAATAATAATACATGTAGTGATACAAAGTCTTATGTTGAAGTAACAAAATTGGCTACAGAATATCAATTAAAAATATTCTTATCATGTGGCAATGAAGAAGATTATATAATTGTATACATGGGATGTTATGATTATTGTAAGAACTTTATATGTGAAAAGAAAGAAGAAGAAAAACCTACTCCTACACCAAGTACAAATCCTTCATGTTCTTTAAAGGTTGTAAGTGGTAATTATGATAATTCACTTAACAGTTATGTAAGTAATGTTGTAATTAAGTTTAGAAATACATCTGGAGGAAACGGAAGTAAAGTAGTAGCTTCAGGTATAGGAACATCAACTAATTATACAAATAGTAGTTATGTAGTTACCAATAATGGAACATCAAGAGTTTATGGTTATGTAAAAGATGAAAATGGTAAAACAGCAACTTGTAGTATAGTAGTTAAAAAAACAACACCAGTTGTTAAAAAATATGAATATAAATATGAAAAGAAAGTAGAAGCAGAATATAGTGCCTGGTCTAATTGGTCTGATAATAAAACATATAAAGATAGTGATAATATTGTATGGGGTAAACAAGAATTAGTATGGAATGAAAAAAATGGTGCTGTTAAAGCTTATGTAAAAGACCTTAACCAACCTGTTTGGAGAAATTCTTATACAAAATTACTTGGATATTATAAACAATATTTATGTGATGGATATACTTATTATAGAGATAGTGCTACAAATACAACTTATGAAACAGGAAGTTATGCTTATGTTAAAACTGTAACAGGAGCTTCAAGTATTCCTAGTGATACTGCTAATACAAAATATGTATTGGATAATGTAAAAGTTGAATTATGCTCAGACTGTAGTATTAAACCAACACCAGTATATAGTTATAAAGTATATACAAGAACATCTAATGCTATTACAAAAACTGAAGATGAATTAAGAGCAACATGCAATGTTAAAGAATATAGTGTGCCAATTTATGGACTTGAATATAAATTAGAAGGTTATGTAAAAGTGGCTACTTATATTCCTGTATATCATACAAAAACAAGAACATTAATAAAAGACGCTTATACAAGTACATTATGGTCATCTTCAAATAACGATCAATCTTTAATTAAACAAGGTTATGTTTATACTGGAGTAAAAAGAGAAGTTAAATAGGACAAGTTTTGTCCTATTTTTTCATATAATATAAAAAAAGAGTATTGACAAACAATTGTTTGTGTACTAAAATGTTTTTACAGGAGGAAATAAGTATGAAGAATTTATATATTGATTTTGATGGTGTTATTTTAGATACAATAACATATTTATATAGAGATTTTAAAGAAACTTGTAAAAATTATACTGAAGAAGAAATTAAAAATTTTTATGTTAATTACCATTGGGAAAATATAATAAAAGATGATTTTATAATAAATGACAGTATTAATTGTATAAAAAAAATAATAGCAAGTAATAAGTTTAATTTAGTTATATTAACACATGTTAATTCAATAAATGAGGCAGTTTTAAAGATTAATTATTTAAGAAAATATTTTAAAGATATAACAATAATTCCTTGTCCTAAAGAGATATCTAAAACAAAAATGATACATACAAAAGATGCTATATTAATTGATGATTATTCGGGCAATTTAAGAGAATGGAAAAAAGAAGGAGGAATCCCTATTAAATTTTCTTTAGGAGTTGAACCTAATGAATTTATTGTAATAAAAAAATTAGATGAAATAATTGATTTATTTTAAATTAACACATAGATTTCACAAACAATATATATAATCTATTTAGTAAGTAGGTGATTTTATGCAAAAAATATTAATCGTCGATGATGAAGAAAATATAAGAAAAGTAATAAGAGAATATCTAGAGTTTGAAGGATTTTTATGCTTTGAAGCTAGTAATGGAGAAGAAGCGATTTCTTGTTGCAAAGAATCTTCTTATGATTTAGTAGTACTTGATATTATGATGCCTAAAATAGATGGTTTTACAGTAGCAAAAGAAATAAGAAAAAAATCAAATGTTCCTATTATAATGTTATCAGCAAGAAGTGAAGAATATGATAAGCTTTATGGTTTTGATGTTGGAATTGATGATTATGTTACAAAACCATTTAGTCCTAAAGAACTTGTCGCTAGAATTAAAGCTAATTTAAAAAGAAATACAATTATGAATGAAGAAATATGTTATTTAGGTTTAAAAATAGATACACTAGGTCATAATGTTTATGTTGATGATAAGAAGATTAATCTAACAAATAAAGAGTATGAACTTTTATTGTATTTAATAAAAAATAAAAATATTGTTTTAACTAGAGAACAAATACTTAATAATGTATGGAATATGGATTATTTAGGAGAAGAAAGGACTATAGATACACATATAAAAACATTAAGAAGTCTTCTTGGGAAGTATAAAACTTTAATAGTAACAGTAAGAGGGGTAGGTTATAAATTTGAAGAAAACGAACTTGTTTAAAAGAATAGATAAGAAAAGCTTAAAGTTTAAACTTTTATTAACTTTTATTATCTTTTCTTGTTTTATATTTATTTTACTATGGCTTTTACAAACAGTATTTTTTGCTTATTTTTATGAAACAAATAAAAAAGATGAAATTATTTTAACTGCATCTTTAGTTATGACTAAATTATATGATGATAATATTCAAGAAGTAATAGATGATTATTCATATAAATATTCTTCTAATATATATATAATAGCAAATAATAAAGTTTTATATGCTTCGAATAATTATGAAAATAAATATAGTCAAATAATTTTACCTATTAATATTAATTTAATTGAAGATAAAACAATAACAAGAGTTAAAAATAATAAATTTAATATAGATATGTTTTGTTATCAGTTAACAAATGCAGATAATATAAAAGTATTAGTAACTACGCCAGTCGAAGCTACTGAAAGTGCAATAAGGGTATTAAAAACAGAACTTCTTTTTATAACTATAACATTAATTATTATTTCATCAATCGTAGCTATTTATTTGTCTTATTATTTAACAAAACCAATTAAAAAAATAGAAGAAAAATCTAAAAAATTAGGGGAAGGAAATTATAATGTTAAATTTGAAACTGGTTCATATACTGAAGTAGATAATTTAGCTAAAACATTAAATAGTGTTACAACAGAATTAAAGAAAACTGATGACTTAAGAAGAGAGTTAATATCTAATGTATCACATGATCTTAAAACTCCACTTACAATGATAAAGTCATATGCTGAAATGATGATAGATATACCACAGACAAAAGAAAAACAAGATGAAAAATTAAACATAATTGTAGAAGAAACGGATAGATTAAATATTCTTGTTAATGATATTGTAAATTTATCTAAATTAGAATCAAATATTGAAGAACTTAATTTAGAAGTTATTAATTTAAGCGAACTTTTAAAAACAATAGTTAATAGATTTAATTATTTAATAGAAATGGAAAACTATATTTTTGAAGTAAATATTGAAGATAATTTATATACAAAAGTTGATAAAAATAAAATATCACAAGTTATATATAATTTAATTGGTAATGCAATTAACTATACAGGAAAAGATAAAAGAGTAATTATTAATCTTTATGAAAAGAATAATTATATTTATTTTGAAGTTAAAGATACAGGAATGGGTATAAATAAAAAAGATATTGATAATATTTGGGATAAATATTATAAAGTAGAAATTAAACATAAAAGGAATATAGTATCAACAGGGCTTGGCTTATCAATAGTAAGAAATGTTTTAGATAAACATAAATTAAAATATGGGGTTATTTCAAAATCTAGAAAAGGTACAACGTTTTACGTTGTATTTACAAAAAATAAAAAATAATAAAAAATTTAAATTATCTTCATATAGATTTCACAAAACTTGTTTAATATTAATAGTGAAAGGAGGATAATTTAAAAATTAATTAAAAATAAAACAAACAAAAACAAACACAAAGTATTTTATAATTCTTTACATATAATATAATAAACGCAAAAAAATTTGAATCATAACAATAGTTATTTTTCAAATTTTTTGATATAATAAAAATAGGGAGGGATGTTATGAATATATACATTCGTGGAGAAAAGTTAGAAATAACTGATGCAATGAAATCTTATGCAAAGGAGAAATTAGAAAGATTATCTAAATATGTTAAAGATAGTGATGTTAATGCTAATTTATTATTTAAAATAAATGGTATTAAACAAAAACTTGAAGTAACTATACCTCTTAAGAATTTTACTTTAAGAGTAGAAGAAGTAGGAGATGACTTTTATGCAGTTGTAGATACTGCAGTTGATAAGTTAGAAAGACAAATAAGGAAAAATAAAACAAGACTTGAAAATAAACAAGTTAAAAGTAGAATAGACTTTGACTTTATGAGTTTTGATGAAAAAGATGAAGAAAACGCAAATAAAATTGTTAGAAGAAAACAAGTAGAATTAAAACCAATGGATGAAGAAGAAGCAATTTTACAAATGGAACTTTTAGGACATGATTTCTATGTATTTAAAAACATTGATAAAGATGGTAAAATATCAGTTCTTTATCGAAGAAAAAATAATGATTATGGATTAATTGAAGAAGAATAGGGAAAACCCTGTTCTTTTTTTTATAATAAAATACCCTTAAAAAGTTTGTTAAAATTTATAAAAAATATTGACAACCTGGGGGGGGTGTTTTATATAATTAATTTATAAAGTTAATAAGGTGTTGATATTATGAAAGAAAATATGAAAAGAAAAATAGCAATGTTACTTACTTTATTAGGAGTAACATCAATTGTAATAGGTACAACATTTGCAATATATGAAAATACAATAAATACAAATAAAAATCATATTATAAAAACAGGAGTAGTAAATTTTACATTAACAGAAAGTACAAATGGAATAGTTTTAAATAATTTACAAGAATTAACAGATTATGAAGGAATGGCACAAGAAGAATATTATGAATTTACAATAAAAAATACAGGAAATACAATAACAGATTATGAAATATCATTAGTAGATAAACCTAATTCAAGTTATACAGGAACAATATTAAATGAAAAATATATAAAAGTAGGATTATTAAAAAATAATAGTGAAGAAATAATCGTAAATTTAAAAGAAGTAAATAGATTAATAGATAAAGTAACATTAGATGTAGATAAAAGTGTTAATTATAAATTAAGATTATGGTTAGATTTTGGGGACTTAGAAGAAGAAGCGATAAAGTAACATTAGATGTAGATAAAAGTGTTAATTATAAATTAAGAATATGGTTAGATTTAAAAGATATAACAGATGAAGAAAAAGAAGCATTAGTAGGACAAAAAATATTTTTAGCATTAAAAATAAATGGAATACAGAATATGGAAAATATAACTATTGCAACAGATAAGTTAATAGCATTAACAAATAATAAAGATAACAGTGGACTATATACAATAACACATCCAAAAGATACAACACTTCAAATAGGAAATGATAAAGATATAATAGAATATAGATATCGGGGAGCAAGTCCCAAAAACTATGTAACATTTAATGGAGAAACATGGAGGATACTTGGAGTATTTCCAACTGATGATGGAACAGGTAAGATAGAAAATAGAATTAAATTAATAAAAGATCAAAGTATAGGAGAGTATAAATGGGATGATGGGACAATTGCTTATAATTATACCAAAAATGATAATTTAATGTTATTACAAGATAAAAATAAATTAAAAGTTAAATATTTAGAAAAAAAGAATAAAAATAATTTTATAGATTTAGCAATAGCAGAACCAGCTAAGTCTGCACTTAATAATTGGGCTAGACCTGCTTCATTAAATACATATTTAAATAAAACATATTTAAATGCTTTGTCGACTACATCACAAAATATGATAGGAGATACCAAGTATTATTTAGGTGGTGGTGGAAATAATAGTAATTTTAATTCATCAGTAGATTTTTATTCTTACGAAAGAAAAATAAAGAATACAAAAAGCAATGAGTTTTATTATGATAAAAATCCAAATAGTTGGGTAGGGAGACTAGGACTTATGTATGTAAGTGATTATGGATATGCAAGTGATAATTGTGAAACAAAGGCATTAAATGATTATAATAATAGTAATGATTTAAGAATATGTAATAATACAAATTGGTTATTTAATTTAAAAAAATTAGAGGCTACTATAACGCAATATAGCAATACTTCTACTAGTATTCATTATATTGCCGATAATGGAACTGTTGTTAGTACTTATCAAGCATCGTTGGCTCAAACTGTAGTTAGGCCTACATTATATTTAAAATCAGAAGTTAGAATAATTGATGGAGATGGAACAAGTACTAATCCATATATACTTTCTTCTGATGGTAAGGTTGCTTTTCCTGAAATTACATTATTTGAAGTTCAAGAAAATTATCCAAGTGTAACTGTTAAACAAGGAACTTATCCTATTTCAGAGTATTGTTTTTTGACAAATGATTCAAATATGAATAATTGTACTTGGACTACTAACCTTGAGTCTATAACTAAATGTTGTGCTGGTGGAAACAAAAATTATAACAACAAGTTTTATTTATATGTAAAAGATACAAAAGGTAATATAAGTTCACAAATATATGAAACATATTATGGATCTGGAGTATTGGCACCTTGCAAGTGTTAATTTACTAATAATTAGAAAGTAAGAATACTTCAATAAAAATTTGAAGTATTTTTTATTTGTATAAAAAAAGTATTAATGCTATAATTGTTTTGGAGGATATTTATGGATAAAAAAATAACAATTGGACTTTTCGTAGATTCATTTTTTCCAATGACAGATGGTGTTATTATGGTGGTTGATAATTATGCAAGAAGATTAGTAAAGTATGCTAATGTTATTGTATTTGCTCCAAAATATAGAAAAAAATATGATGATAGTAAATTACCATATCAAGTAATTAGATGTAATTCTTTTGAACCTGCTTTTTTTGATTATTTACTTCCAGTACCTAAACTTGATATGAAATTTTATAAAAAACTTAATAGTTGTAATTTAGATATAGTACATATTCATTCGCCTTTTACTCTTGGTAAAGTTGGGGTTAAATATGCTAAAGAAAGAAATATACCATGTATAGGTACTATGCATTCACAATTTAAACAAGATTTTAAAAGAATTGTAAAAAGTGAATATATAGCAAGTTATCTTGTTGAAGGGTTAATGGATGTATTTAATAACTGTGATGAATGTTATGCTGTTAACCAAGAGGTTGCAAGAATATTTCATGAAGAATATCATTATAAAAAATTACCTAGAGTTTTAAATAATGCTACGGAAATGTTACCTGTTAAGGAAGAAAAACATGCTTATAATTATATTGATAAAAAATATAATTTAACACCTGATGTTAAAGTATTCTTATTTGTAGGTAGGATAAATGTATTAAAAAATGTTTTATTTATTGTTGATGCTTTAAAAATATTAAAAGAAGAAAGACCTGATTTAAAATTTAAAATGTTTTATGTTGGAATGGGACAAGATGAGGATGTTTTAAAAGAACATATAAAACAGCTTAATCTTAATAACGATATAATATTATGTGGAAAAATAATTAATAGAAAGATTTTAAGTTATTATTATAAAAGAGCAGATTTATTTTTATTTCCTTCAGTTTATGATGCTTCTTCAATCGTTCAAATTGAAGCGGCTTGTCAAAAAACACCAGGTATATTTTTAAAAAATACAGCAACAGCTTCTACAATTATAGATAATGTAAATGGTTTTTTATCAGATAATGATTTTTATAGTTATGCTTCTAAAATAATTGAAGTTTTAGACAATAAAGAATTATACGATAAGGTAAAAGAAAATGCTTATAAAGATTTATATAAGTATTGGGATGATGAAATAAATAATGTATATAAAATATATATTGATTTAATTAATAAAAAGAAAAAATAAATATAAGGGAAAATCATTTTCCTTTTTATTATTTTATAAATGTGATAAACTAGTAATAGTTAAGGAGGAATATTATGTTTGAATTAGTTAGTAATTATAAACCAAGTGGAGATCAACCTGAAGCAATAAAAGAGCTTGTCGAAGGAATTAAAAATAATAAGAAACAACAAGTTTTACTTGGAGCAACAGGAACAGGGAAAACTTTTACAATAGCAAATGTTATAAAAGAAGTTAATAAACCTACTTTAGTACTTGCACATAATAAGACTTTAGCAGGGCAACTTTATGCGGAATTAAAAGAACTTTTTCCTAATAATAGGGTAGAATTTTTTATTTCATATTATGATTATTATCAACCTGAAGCTTATGTTCCTCAAAGTGATACATATATAGATAAAACCAGTTCAATAAATGATGAAATAGATGAACTTAGACATTCTGCAACAAATGCATTAATATCAAGAAAAGATGTTATCGTTGTGGCTAGTGTTTCTTGCATATATGGTATTGGAGAAAAAGAAGAATATGAAAAAAATATGCTTACTTTAAATGTAGGAGATGGAATAGATAGAAATTATGTTTTAAAAAAATTAGTTGATATGCTTTATGAAAGAAATGATATTGATTTTAAAAGAGGTTCGTTTAGGGTTCATGGAGATGTTGTTGAAATAATACCAACATCAGTTCATGATAAAGGAATAAGAATTGAGTTTTTTGGTGATGAAATAGATAAAATTAGTGAATTTGATGTAGTAACTGGTCGTGTTTTTGTTAATAAAAAAACAATATCTATTTTCCCTGCAAGCTTTTTTGTAACTAGTGAAGAAACATTAAAGAAAGCTGTTTCTAGTATAAAGGAAGAATTAAAAGAAAGATTAGAAGAATTAAATAATGAAAATAAACTAGTTGAAGCTCAAAGACTCGAGCAAAGAACTAATTATGATATAGAAATGATGTTAGAAACAGGTTTTTGTACGGGAATAGAAAATTACTCAAGGCATCTTGGAGGAAGAAAAAAGGGAGAAACGCCAACAACATTAATGGACTTTTTTCCCAAAGATTATCTTTTAGTTGTAGATGAATCTCATGTTACACTTCCTCAAGTTCGTGGTATGTATAATGGTGACAGAGCAAGAAAACAAACACTTGTTGATTACGGTTTTAGACTTCCAAGTGCTTTAGATAATAGACCTCTTAATTTTGAAGAATTTGAAAAAAAGATAAATCAAGTTATATATGTTTCAGCAACCCCTGGAGATTATGAATTAGACCAAGCAGGAAGTTATGTCGAACAAATAATAAGACCAACTGGTTTACTTGATCCAACATTTGAAGTTAGAAAAACAAAAGGTCAAATAGATGATTTAGTAGGAGAAATAAATGAAAGAATATCTAAAAATGAAAGAGTATTGATTACAACTTTAACTATAAGGATGGCTGAAGAGTTAACAGCATATTTAAAAAACTTAGATATAAAAGTTGCTTATCTTCATAGTGAAATTAAATCTCTTGATAGATTAAATATAATAAGAGAATTAAGACTTGGAACTTATGATTGTATTGTAGGAATTAATCTTTTAAGGGAAGGACTTGATATTCCTGAAGTTAGTTTAATAGCTATTTTAGATGCAGATAAAGAAGGATTCTTAAGAAGTAAAAGAAGTCTTATTCAAACAATGGGAAGATGTGCAAGAAATGCTAACGGGCATGTTATTATGTATGCTGATACGATAACAGAAAGTATGAAACTTGCTATGGAAGAAACTAAAAGAAGAAGATCTATTCAAGAAGAATATAATAAAAAACATAATATTGTTCCTAAAACAATTATTAAAGAAATTAGAGATAATATATCAAATGTTGATAAGACAAATCTTGAAAAAAGTTATAAAAATGATATAATAAGTGTAGAAAGTATAGAAGATATAGAAAAAGAAATGAAAGAAGCTGCTAAAAAGTTAGATTTTGAAAGAGCAATGGAACTTCGTGATATATTATTTGAATTAAAATCTAAGTAGGAGGAGTAAATGGCTAAGAAAAGAAGAAAATTAAAAAAACAGTTTATTAAATTAATAAGAGTAATTGTTTTAATTATATTATTTATTATTTTATGTGAAGTATTATCATCTTTTATAACTAAAAAAACATTTAAACTTGTAGAAATACATAATAATGATTATTTTACGAATAGTGATTTTGGTATTGTAACAGTTACAAGTAATTATGATTATGATAATGATGGTGTTGATGATTATACTGATATATTAAATGGTGCTAAAAAGTATGCTTCTTTTAACCCTAAATATATAAGTAAATATTATGCAGGTGGCTATCCTCCAGTGGAAAAAGAGGGAGTGTGTACTGATCTTATATGGTATTCTTTAAAAGAAGCAGGATATAATTTAAAAGAAATGATAATATTAGATATAAAAAAAGACCAAGAAGATGATAACAAAAGATATGATATAAAATATAGAGATGATAATATTGATTTTCGAAGAGTAGGCTCTCAAAAAGTATTTTTTGATTCTTATGCAGAAAAATTACCATCAGGATTAGATGATTTAATAAGTTATCAACCTGGAGATATCGTGGTATTTGATGGTACAGAACATATTGCTATGATATCAGATAAAAGAAATAAAAATGCTATTCCATATTTAATTCAAAATGGTGATGAAGAGCAAGAAGAAAAAGAAGAAGATGTTTTAGAAGAAACGCCAATGAAAATAACAGGCCATTATAGATTTACTTTTAATAGAGATATTAAAAATTTAATGAATAAAGTTAAAGAGTCATAAAAAAATGATTCTTTTTTAAGTTTTATATGATACAAAAATGTTTTTGAATGTTAAAATTTATAAAAAATATTGACAACCCGGGGGGGGTGCTTTATATAATTAAGTTATAAAGTTAATAGTTAATAAAATAAGGTTGTGGTTA
>HF999799.1 GCA_000434175.1 Mycoplasma sp. CAG:611 | reverse complement strand
GTTCTACCTAATTTTTCTTCTTTTTTACTTGCTATTTCTTGTTCAAACATTTTATGTGTTTCAATTACTTTACTACGAGATGCTCTACCATTTGAATAAAGGTTCATTGCAGAATATAATATTCCTTCAAAAGTGTATTGTTTATCTTCATTATATATATATTCAAGTGGATCAACTAAACAATTAGATTTAGCCATATATGCTAAGAAATACTTTAATTCTTCAAGTTGGTCCATTGTTTGTAAGAAATAGAATAAGTATTTTAAAGTATTATAACCATTTTCTTTATCATCTTCTAATTTTTCTTTTAAAAGTCCAATGATATCTGATAATAAAGCTTGTTCTTTTTTATTTAAACCACTTAAATTATTTAAATCTTTATTTAATATATTATCATCATTATCTAATTTTGTTTCAATTTGTTCGATAAAAGTTTTATCTACTTTTATTTTTTTTAGTTCGCTTTCTTTTTCTACTCCAAATAAACTAAGTAATTTATTTAATTTATCTTTAGGAAGTTCATCAAGAGATTTAAAACCTAAATAATTATATAACATTTGTCTTGATACTCCTAGATATTTAGCAACATTTACTTTAGATAATCCACATTCATTTATAAGTCTATTTATTTCATTCATATAATATATTCCTCCTAGTACTATCTAATATTATTGTATCATTTATGTAAATAATGTCAAGCGATAAGTAAACTAATGATTTGATTTTTCATTAGTTTTAGGATTTTCAAATTCTTTTAGAGTGTAATTATAAGCTTCTAAAGACTCTTCTTCAAAATCTAATTTATCATCTTGATTTAAAGTTTTCATTAAATATTTAGTAAAATAAGGGTTAATAACAGTTAATGGGCCAAGTAAATATGTTCCATAAAAATTATTTTTCTTAAATCCTTCAAAAGAATCTTCAAAATTATTTCCTAATCCTTTTATTTTAGTGATAAATTTATCTTTTTCATCTATTCCATATATAAGTGAAAATTGACTTTTATGACCAATTATTTTAATATTATTAAATTCTCCAAGAAATAAGTAATTATATCTTTTATTCATAGTTCTTTTAGCATAATAATCAAAAATATTTAAACATGGAATTGTTTTATTTTCATCTATTATTTCTTTACCGAATATTTCAAAAGCATTACCTGTAGCTAAAATAACTTTATTTTTATCAATAAGTTCTTTTAATCTATCTTTATATGGTAAAAGCTTACTTATTATTATTTCTTGATTTTTTTCAGTACTACTGCCAAGATAAATTAAATCTATATCTTCTTCGATAAAATGAGGTGTTTCGTTAAGTGTTGTTTCATATATAGTAGCATTTTTAAAACATCTTTCTAAATATATATGATTATAATAATCACCATATAAATTGCATACCTCTTTGTATAAAATTTCTATTTTCATAAGTTCTCCTTTTTGATTTTTTCAACAACTCTTTCATTAATTTTAGCACCTTTAGATACAAAATTAACATCAAATAAAATAAATATCTTATCAATACTATCAGTTGTTACCAAATCAACAATATCTTCTTCTTTATCACATGTAAATATTTTTTCTTTGTCTATTCCCGCAAGTAAAAGTCTAAGTTTATAATCTCTATTTCTTACTCCTCCAACGATTATTTTTTTAACATTATGTTTATTTAATAACTCAAAGTCAGTATCATATATCCATGTCATTGTTTCACTATTATTTTTATTATCAAATTGATCATCAAGAAGTAATACTATTTCAATATTATCATTCAAACTAGTTAAATAATCAAGAACTCTTGATGTAGCAACAGCATTTAACCCCTTACTAACAAAATTTATTACTTCAACACCATTTGCGTAATTAGACATATATCTAATCTTAGGCAGTTCTAGTTTTTCTATAATTGATTTTATTTTATATTCATCAATATTTAAAGTAAATAATGTTGTAATAAGGGCCATCTCATTGTAACAATTAAAGATAGAATCATTAATCATTTTAAATTTATAATTATTGTTTTTATTAGTAACATTTATTATGTTATTTTTATAATCTAAGTTTCCTAAAAAATCTGCTTTTTTACTTTCAAAACTACAATTAGGACAATGTACTTGGCCTATTTGATGGTATCTTATATAATCATATTTTAAATTACTTGAACATTTTGGACAAACTAAAAAGTCATTTATCAAATTATTTGATACTTTTTTATCTGTATCTAATTTATCAATGCCAAAATAAACACATTTATTTTTATTTTTTTCTCCTAGCATACTACTAAAAGGATCATCACTATTTAATATTAATGTAATATCTTTATTTAAACCTTTTTGTAATTTATTATAAACATAATCAGGATTAGCATTTCTTTGCATAGAATCTCTAAATAAGTTAGTAACAATTAAATATTTTAAATTAATAAGGGGTATTGTTTCATCGCATGTAACTTCATCCATTTCAAGAAGAGCAATACAATCTTTCTTTTTATTAAAAATATTTACCCCTTCGATTAAGCACCTTGCATATCCTCCAAGAGTGTTTGCACCCCAATCGTTATAAATAACTTTATAATCACATTTTTTTAAAGCTGACGCTAGTAAATTAGTTGTTGTTGTTTTGCCATTTGTTCCTGTTACTCCAATTACAATATCAGGTTTATTTAATTTTTCTAAGAAATTTGGACAAAGTCTATATGCTAAAAATCCTGGTTTATCATCTTTTTCTTTTTTTAGTAATTTTAATATAGCTAAATGTATTTTAGCAGCAATTAATGCAATATAAAACATATTTTAATTTTCCTTTCCTAATTTTAATTTGTTTTTAATTTTAGTAAATATATCTTTACCAAATATATCATAAATTAAACCATTTTTACAATTTATATAAATATATATTGATGCTCCAATAATCATATATAATACCATTATTAAGAATGTTACTATAAAATTATAATTCCATTTTACAAATATATTTAATATAATAAGTGGAATACTGAATGCTACACAAGATATAATTACTTTTTTTAATGCGCTATTAAAGTCTTTAAATGATATATTATATTTTTGTTTAAGCATTGTACAAGCAAGAAGTGTTGCAATAGAAAAACTTAAAATCGAAGAAAAACTTGCTCCCCAAACTGGGAATAAACCTAGCTTATCAAAAATAATCATAAATGGAATATCCATAAGTAAATTAAGAACAACTCCTAAAATTGTATTAATATATATTATTTTGTATTCACTTATACCAATAAGAGCGGTATTTAAAACATTATTAAGGTTAGCAAGTAAACTTGCAAAGATAACAACACTCAGAATAAGTGGGCCATATAGACTTTCACCATAAAATATTGTATATAATGGTTTAGCTAAAATTGATACACCAATTGACATCGGTGCCATAATAACAAGAGCTGTTTTTAATATTTGATTTAATTTATTAGAAACTTCTTTATAATCTTTATTAATATATGAAGATACCATATGAGGAATAGTGTTAATACTTATTGCCATTCCTATTGCTGCAACTATCATACAAATTTTAACTCCCCAAGTAGATATAATACTTCCCATAGTTTCAGCATCACTTGTCGAAAATCCAAGTAAACTAGCCCCTCTTATTACAAGTATTTGATCAGTCGTATCATATAAACTAGCTACAATAGATATAATAATTGATGGAAGCGAATATATAAAAATCTTTTTTACTATTTCTTTTGATGATACAAAAATATTACTTTCATCTTTTTTTATAAAATCTTTTTTATTTTTTCTTATTTTAATATTTAAATATATAAGAGCCCCTAATCCCCCAATAAAAGCACCAGAAAGCGCTACAGCCACACCTGTTTTAATATCTTTATTAAAAACATTTATAGCAAGATAACTTCCAAGTAATACAACTGCTATTCTTAAAATTTGTTCAATAATTTGACTGTTTGTCGAAGGAGTTATATATTTATGTCCTTGTAAATAGCCTCTTAGAATACTTACATAAGGTATTATAAGTAGGGAAAATGATATAGCTTTAATAACAAAACTAATTGAATTTATATCATTACCACCTTCTAAATTGCCTATAAATAATGTTGCTATTTCATTTGAAAAAATAAATACAATTAGAAAAGTAACAAATCCTAAAATAAGAACAATAAATTTACTTAATTTAAAGGCTGTTTCTTTTGCATTAAACATTCCTTTTTCATTATATTCTCCTACTATTTTACTAATAGCAATAGGAAATCCTGTTATAGAAATTGTTAAAAATAAATTATATATATTATAAGCATAGCTATATAAACTACCACCCTGCTCCCCTATTATTTTATAAAATGGAATAACATAAAGTGCTCCAAGTATTTTTATAAATATAATAGCAATAGAAGCAATAATTGTTCCTTGCAAAAATGAATTTTTTTTCATAAATACCTTCCTTTATACTACTTAAGTATATCACATAAAAACTATCATAACAATAAAAATTGCTATAAAAAAACGGCCACGTCATAAAAAAAGTATCATTTAAGATACTTTTCAAATCTTGGTAAAACACCAATATTATTAGTTCTATGTGGTGGAAGTTGATAGATATCATGACCTGGATAGCTATTTCCTTCGACAATATCAATTCCTTTTGTAGTAAGAGCTATATCCCATCCTATTATACCTACTTCTTTTATTTCCTTAGCCAATTTTTTTGAAAGTTCTAATATTTCATTCCAATCAGGTATTTCAAAGCCTTTAATTTTTGTTTTTGAAACAGGATGAATTTCATATAAATTATTGCTTTTATCAAGTGCAGGATATATTATTTCCCCATTTTCTATTTCAATAGGAACAACCATACCACCAGAATTAAAATTATCAACAAAATTATTGTTTCCAATTCTTAAATAACTAGCTACAACTGAAACATCATCATGATCATTAATTGTAACAATTCTAATCGTATTTATACAACTTGAATTAAGTTTATTTAATACTTCATTTTGTTTAATTAATTCCTCTAAAACAATTAAATTATTTTCATATAAATCATTATAAACTTTATCATAATCTTTTACATCTTTAATAATTTTAATACCTTTACCACAACTTCCATTTCTTGGTTTTGCCATAAAACTATTATGCTTTTTAGAAAACTCTATAAAATCAGTTTTATTTTTACCATCAAGTATAAGAAAATCTCTTTTAATGTATTTTTTAAATCTAATTAAAAACTCATCTTTATTTTCAAATATATGAATATAATTTGGATCATTATACTTTTTAATTAAGTAATTATTCATTCCTCTAGTAAGAATGGTTTTTCTTTCTTTACGATTTAGATTATACATTTCAAATAACCAATAATCCATATAACCAGCTTGATATTTAAAACCACACACTATCATATCAATAAAGATAAATAATCTTGGTTTTTTACTTTTTTTATGTACTTCGTTAATTTTTTCCATCATTTGTTTAAAATTCATTTTTTTAATTACTTTTAATAAATATTTTAGTTTTTCCATAATTTATTTCCTTTTCTATTTTTAATACTTATAAAATAATTATATCATTTAAAAAAATTATAGTAAATACCATAATTTTTCATCATTTTTCCTAACTTCTTTTATAATACCTGATCCAATACAACGACCATCTTCTAAATATAAAGCACAAAGTTGTCCTGGAGTAACGCTTTTCGTATTTTCATATCTAACAAGAATTTCATTATCATTTATTCTTTCTAAATTGACTTTTACATCTTCACTACGATATCTAAATTTAGCGTAACAAGTATTAGGTAGTTCATCATTTAAGTTTAATGTATCAATAATACATGATGTTGAATATAAATATTTATTATTTTCTCCTTCAGCAACATATAAAATATTTTTATCAAGGTTTTTACCTACAACAAATAATCTTTCTTTTGTTCCTCCAATATCAAGACCTCTTCTTTGACCTATTGTATAATACATAAGTCCAATATGTTTACCTACAATCTTATTACTATCTATATTTACTATATCACCTGGTGTATTTGGTAAATAATTTTCTAAAAATTCTCTAAAATGTCTTTCTCCAATAAAACAAATTCCTGTTGAATCTTTCTTTTTAGCTGTTATTAAATCATATTTTTCTGCTATTTTTCTTACTTCAGGTTTTGTAAGTTCACCAATTGGAAACAAAACATTTTCTAACTGTTTATTTGTAAGTTGTGCCAAAAAGTATGTTTGATCTTTATTTAAATCAACTGCCTTATAAAGCTTATTATCAATCATTCTAGCATAATGACCTGTTGCTATATAGTCTGCTCCAAGTTTTTTTGCTTCTTTAACAAATAAATCAAATTTAATATATTTATTACACATAACATCAGGATTAGGCGTCCTTCCTTTTTTTAATTCATCTAAAAAGTAAGTAAAAACATAATCCCAATATTCTTTAACAAAATCAATACGATGAAGCTCTATTCCTAATTTTTCGCATACTTTTAAAGCATCATTATAATCTTGTTCTTGAGGGCATATATCATTATTTTTTAAACTATCATTCCCAAGAACATCATTATTCATTAAGCTATCCCAATTACGCATAAAAAGTCCAATTACTTCATAACCTTGTTCTTTTAAAAGAATAGCACTAACAGAAGAATCAACTCCCCCACTCATACCAATAACAACTTTTTTCACAAACATCACTTCCTAAATACTTACATAATAATACTATAAAAGATATAAAAAAGCAATAATTAATTAAATTACCTATCTAATTCTTCTTGTTCTTTTATTAGTATATTTTTTTAAATTTTTTACTACTATATTTATTTCATTTATAAGTTTTTCTAATATTTCATTAAAGTTAATATCCATATTTATTTCTTGCATTGATGAATTTTTTATATAATTATCAGCCATTTTAAAACCATTATCTTTATCCTTATTATGAAAATAAATACATAATGCAATTAAGCAATCATAACTATGAACAAATTTATCAGTATCTTCATGGGATAATAAAATATCAACTATTTCTTGCTCACTATATGTTTTTAAAGTTTCTTGATAAGATAAAATATTCGCTTCTTTATTTTTATTTATAAGTTTATTTAATAAATCACTTAATAAAACAATCTCATATAGTAAATAAAGTTCATTAGAAAGAGTATAAAGTTTAATATTAAAACCATATTCTTCATCATAATTTTCTTTTACATAATCACTTAAATATAATTCTGTTAAAATAGATTTTAATTCATAATATAAATTATCAAGGTTTGATTCACCATTTTCCAAATCAAATACATGTTGCATTTCATGTATATACATACTAAGCATATAATCATCAAAATCATCTTCACTTAAAGAAACAAAATTTTTATTAAAACATGTATATGTTAATCCACCTTCATTATCCATAAAACTTACTTCATCATCACAAGAGCTTAAACTTAAAAAATCAGGATTGTTTTTAAGAAAATTTCTAATGACATTATAATATGTTTTATCTTTAAAACTTTTTAAATATTTTAAATGAATTTCTTTCATTTTTTCAAGTTCTATTTCAAAGTCTCTTAAATCAAATTCAATTTCTTTAAGGCATGCTAAATACCCTTCAATAATAGTTTTAGATTCACTATTAACATTAAGTTTATTTAAAATATATTTCATAAATATTAAATCTTCTTTATTTTCTTCAAAGATTTCTTTTGTTACTTTAAATCCATCTTCTTCTTTAAAATATTTTTTGGGATTTTTTACCTTTATTTTACTTATTATATATCTTAATCTTTCTTCATCTTCTAAATATGATTCATCCGTTAAATCAATATTAGTATAATTATAAAGCTTATAATAATCTTCATAACTTATATTCATAAACCATCACCCTACTTACAATTATAAAGATTTATTTAATACTTGTCCATAATTTTATTAAAATTGGATCAACAAATACTGAGATTACTGAAACAATAAGGGAAATAGCTAAACAAACAAGTATTTTTTTAGTATATTTTTTAAATTCTTCTTGTAAATTAATTTCTTTTTTTAAAAATATATATGATATTAATTTATAACTAAATTTAACACTAAAAAATGTTAAGAGAAAAAGATTTACTAAATATAATATTTTACCAGGAAATAAATAACAAAAGCTAGCAATTATTCCTTTAAATTTGTATGTGTTTACTAAACTAGCAAGACAAAATCCTAGAGAAAAAGCTTCACTAAAGTATAAAAATAATATTACAAGTACTCCAATCACACTTATTCCTAAGATAAAAATAAATAAATTTAAACTTATATTGTTTTTTAAATTTAAAAATAAATTATTTATATAATTATAATCTGAAGAAAGAGTTAAACTGTTATTTACATTATTATTTATTGTACTAATATCACTGCTATCTAAAAAATTAAAAAATATTATGCCAATTACTATTCCAATTACAAATAAAGATACTAAAAAGATTAAGAATGATTTGTTATTAAAAATATTAAAATTGATTTTTTTGATTTTTTTTAAGTTCATTTTTTTATTCATATATATTTTTCCTTTCTAATTAAAGTTATTAAAAAAAGACAAATAATATGTGACAATAAATGTGACAATTTTTTTGACTTAATACTATATTATTTGATATACTAGAAAAGAAGAAAGATGGAGGAATGATTTAAATGAGTAAAAAATTTCAAAAGGTTGTTGTAATTATTATGCTTGTAGCACTTTTATTAGGTAGTTTAGCCACTGTATTATTTTATTTAATATAATAAATTAAATTAAAATTTTAGGACATAATAAATAATAATGAAAGGAATATATTTATGGAATTATTAATATTATGTTTTAAAATTTTTTTTGTTAGAATAATAGATGTTAGTTTAGGTACTTTTAGAACGATGGAAACAGTAAAAGGGAAAACTAAAGAAGCTACGATTATAGGTTTTTTTGAACTTCTTGTATGGTTTTTAATAGTGAAAGAAGCATTAAATACAACAAGCAATAGTATTTTTATTGCTATTAGTTATGCTGGAGGTTTTGCCGCTGGAACATACATTGGAAGTATGTTATCTAATAAATATATTAAAGGTAATTTATCCGTTCAAATAATAACTAATAAAGCCTATCCTGATATGGTTGATGGGTTAAGAAAAAATGGTTTTGCTGTCATACATTGGAAGTATGTTATCTAATAAATATATTAAAGGTAATTTATCAGTTCAAATAATAACTAATAAAGCTTATCCTGATATGGTTGATGGATTAAGAAAAAATGGTTTTGCTGTTAGTGTTATGGAAGTTTTAGGGAAAAAAGGAATACCTGATAAATATATGTTATTTATTGAAATATCTAACTCTAATTATTTTAAACTTCAAAAACTTGTAAAAAAATATGATAATAGTGCTTTTATCGTAGCTAATGAAAGTAAATATGTCTTAAATGGATATTTTATGGAAGAAAAAATGAAATAGTTTACAAAAGCTATTTTTTTATTTATAATTAAATTAAAGTTATAAATAGATGGAGGTAATATTTATAATTAGCGCCTGGACTTTAAAAGTTGACGAGGATTTGTAATTATCGAAATATTCGGCGGATGTTACAACGGATTTTTGTGTTAAACGTTAAATATATTTAAAAAATAAAATAAATATTATAACAAAAAATATATTAAACACATAAATAATAATAGAAACAAAAGTTAGGAGTACAAAAAAATGTGTGGAATTGTTGGATACGCAGGGAAAAATGGTAATTCTCTAAAAGTGTTAATTGATGGATTACATAATCTTGAATATAGAGGTTATGATTCATCAGGAATATGTATATTGAAAGATAATGATATTTATATTGAAAAAGAAAAAGGAAGAATAAAAAATCTTGAAGAAAAACTAGATTTTAATATTAAAAGTAATATAGGTTTAGGCCATACTAGATGGGCAACTCATGGTGTACCTAATAAAATTAACTCTCATCCTCATACAGCAGGAAAAATCACTATCGTTCATAATGGTATAATTGAAAACTATAAAGAAATTAAAGATGAATTCAAAGATTATAATTTTATATCAGATACTGATACAGAAGTAGCAGTTGTCTTACTTAATGATTTATATAATAAAACAAACGATATGAATAAAACTATTGAACTTTTTAAAGAAAAAGTTCGTGGTGCTTATGCTATTGGTATAATTAATACTGATTTTAAAGATAGAATTTTTGCTATTAAAAAAAATAGCCCTTTAATTATAGGAATTAATAAAAATGAAAATTATATTGCAAGTGATGTTCCTGCAATACTTGAGTTTACAAATAAGTATATATTACTCGAAGATAATGAATATGCTGTTATTAAAAGTGATGAAGTAATTGTATATGATAAAGATAATAAAATTACAAAAAAAGAAGTTAAAACTTTTAATGGAGATAAATCTTTAATAGATAAAAATGGTTACGATCATTTTATGATTAAAGAAATAAATGAAGAACCTGAAGTTATTAAAAAGACTTTAAATAGTATTCTTGAAAATAATGAAATTAATTTAGATAAATATTTTAAGAAAAATTATAAAAAAATATGTATTCTTGGTTGTGGTAGTGCCATACATGCAGGAATGATAGGAAAATATTTAATTGAAGAATATGCAAATATTGAAGTTGATGTTGAAATAGCTAGTGAATTTAGATATAAAACAAACTTTTTTGATGAAGATACACTTATTATTCCTATTTCTCAATCTGGAGAAACAGCAGATACACTTGAAGCCTTAAAATTAACAAAATCTAAAAATTGTGATAGTTTAGGAATAATAAATGTTAAAGAAAGTTCTATTGCTAGAATATGTGATAATGTTATATATACTCTAGCAGGACCTGAAATTGCTGTTGCTACAACTAAGGCTTATATAGCTCAAGTACTAGTTTTATCACTAATTGCTATTTATCTTGGAAGAAAAAACAATAAGTTGACTAAAAAGGATGAAGAAAATTTAATAAATGAATTAAAATCTCTTCCAATTAATATTAATTCTATAATTAATAAAGATCTTTACAAAAAAATTGCAAATGATATATATAATGAAGAAGATATCTTCTTTATAGGTAGAAATGTTGATTACGCTTTATGTATGGAAGGTAGCTTAAAATTAAAAGAAATAAGCTACATTCATAGTGAAGCATATGCAGCTGGTGAATTAAAACATGGTACTATTTCATTAATTGATAATAATACACCTGTATTTGCAGTAGTAACAAAAGATAGTATTAAAGAAAAAACAATAAGTAACATTAAAGAAGTAAAAGCTCGTGGTGCTAAAGTAATTCTTGTTACAAATGATACTAATATTGATAAAGAAATTTACGATATATTAATTGAAATTCCAAAAACAAATGATTTAATCCAAAATATGCTTACTATTGTACCACTTCAAGTATTATCTTATGAAATAGCTAAATTACGCGGTTGTGACATTGATAAACCTAAAAACTTAGCAAAATCTGTTACAGTAGAATAAAAGGATAACAAAAGTTATCCTTTTTAATTTTCAATTTCTTTTAACATTGATGTAATAAATATACCATAACCTTTACTAGAATCATCTACAACAACATGTGTTACAGCACCGATTAATTTACCATCTTGAATAATTGGAGAACCACTCATTCCTTGGACAACTCCATTTGTTCTTTTAAGAAGTTTTTCATCTGTTATTTCAAAGAATATATTTTTTGTTGCATCATTTTTATTAATTTTTAAAATATTTATTTCGAAAGTTTCTTTAGTATCATCTTTTATAACTGTTGTAAAATAAGCTTTACCAAGCTTTATACTAGAACTATCTGCTACTTCAATTAAATTAGCAGTATCTATATTTTTATTGTATACGCCATATATTCCGTTTATTTCATTTTTTGTAATTGTCCCATAAGTATCATCAAGCATGTAACTTGCCCTTTTACCACCTGGAGAATTTCTTGTTCCTTTATCTATACCTGTAACATTTGATTTAAAAATTGTTCCATCTTTAATCTCAAATTTTGTTCCTGTTGTTTTTTCCATTATTTCATGTCCAAGTGCACCATACATTTTAGTATTTGGATCAATAAAAGTAAGTGTTCCTATTCCTATTATTTTATCTTTAACATATAGACCTGTTTTATACACATTATTAGAGTCTTTATATAAATTTATTTTTGTATTATATGTTTTGTTATTTCTTTCATATGTAACTTCTAATACTTCCGTATTATCTTTGATAGAAGAAGTTAAATCAGATATTATATTAATATCAGTATCATTTATCTTAATTATTCTATCACCGATTCTAAGTCCAGCATCTTTTGCAGGATTTTTTCCATCAATTTGGTAAAAACCTACGACTAACACTCCATTTGAATTAACTTTTATTCCTATATTTTCTCCACCAAGTACAACTTTTTTTGCATAAGCAAAAACAAATTAACTTTTATTCCTATATTTTCTCCACCAAGTACAACTTTTTTTGTATAAGCAAAAACTATATTTGGTACACTAATAATAGATATAAGAAATATGAAAATTAGTAGTTTGTTAAAAATTTTTTTAAAATTCATAATAATCATTCCTTTCAAACTACATTATTATTATCTACTAATTTTTGAAATATATAATGCTTAAAATTTGGTAAAATAAAAATTACCAAATTATGGTAATTTTAAATAATTATTCATTATATTTTTTTAAAATTGCTGTAACAATCCTATCACTTGTAAAACCATCTCCATAAGGATTAGATGCTTTACTCATTTTTAAATATTCATCCTCATTTGTTAATAGTTCTTTTACGGCATTATAAATATTTTGTTCGTTTGTACCTACAAGTTTTAATGTTCCTGCCTCTACTCCTTCTGGACGTTCTGTTGTATTTCTTAAAACCAAAACAGGTTTTCCTAAAGAAGGAGCTTCTTCTTGAACTCCACCACTATCAGTAAGTATCATATATGCTTTATTCATCATATTATGAAAATCAACGACATCAAGTGGTTCAATTAATTTTATTTTATCATCATCTTTAAAAATTTCATTTGCTACTTGTCTAACTAGAGGATTTTTATGAATTGGGTAAACTATTTTAACATCTTCAAATTCATCAATTGCTTTTTTTATTCCTCTAAAGATATTATATAATGGTTCTCCTAAATTTTCTCTTCTGTGAGCTGTTAAAAGAATCATTCTATCATTTCCTATCCAATCAAAAACTTCATTTGTATAATCATCTTTTACGGTAAATTTCATCGCATCTATCGCAGTATTACCTGTTACATATATCTTTGTTTCTTCTTTTCCTTCTTTTAATAAATTTTGTTTTGACTTTTCAGTTGGAGCAAAATACATATCAGCAATACAATCAACCATTTGTCTATTCATTTCCTCTGGAAAAGGAGAATACTTATTCCAAGTTCTAAGTCCTGCTTCAACATGACCTACATCTATTTGATTATAAAATGCTGCTAAAGCTCCAACAAAGCTAGTTGTTGTATCTCCATGTACTAAAACTATGTTAGGTTTTTCTTTTAATAAAACTTCATTTAATCCTAATAAAGCTCTTGTTGTTATATCACTTAATGTTTGTCCTTGTTTCATAATATTTAAGTCATAATCAGGTTTTATATCAAACACTTCTAGTACTTGATCTAACATTTCTCTATGTTGTGCCGTAACGCAAACAATATTTGCAATATCTTTATTTTCTTCTAATTTTTTTATTAAAGGCGCCATCTTTATTGCTTCTGGTCTTGTTCCAAATATACTTAATACTTTTATCATTTTATACCTCACTTATCTATTTTTTTAATTTTAAATAGAAATTTAACATTACTATTATAAAATCTTTTAATTCTTTTTGGTTCTTTTATTATTCTATATAACCATTCTGTATTGGTTTTGATAAATATTTTAGGAGCTCTTTTTTTACATCCACTTAATACGTCAAATGAACCACCAACACCAACAAAAATACCTTTTTTAAACTTATCAAGATTATTATAAATTAATTTTTCTTGATAAGGAATACCAAGTGCTACTAAAACAATATCAGGTGATAACTTACTTATATTATCCATAATTTGATCTTTATTAGTTACATATCCATCAGTATATCCAATTATTTTTAAATTTGGATAATCTTTTTTTACTTTTTCTACTAATTTTTCAACAACTTCTTTTTTAGCTCCAAAAAAATATATTGTTTTATTTAATTCATTTCCATATTCAAGTAATTTTGTTGCTATATCAATTCCTGGTATTCTTTCTTTAATATTATAACCAAGCATATTACTTGCCTTAACAATACCTATTCCATCGGGAACAACAATAGTTTTTTTATCAAGTATTATATTATTAATAACCTCATCTTTTTCCCCATACATAAATGTTTCAGGATTAGCAGTTACGATAAAGCTTTTTTTATTACTTTTTAGTGATTCTTTTAATTCATCATAAAAACTATCAATACCTTTATTATAAATTCTTTCAAAATATTTTTTCATTTTTACACTCCAATAATTCTAGCCAACTATTTTTAACATTACTAGCTAAATATATTTTACAATATTTATATGCATTATTGCAAATTAAATTGTATTTTTTATCATCGTTTATTAATTCGACAACTTTTTGTGCAAATAAACTTTTATCTCTATTTTCAATTAAAATTCCATTTTCATCTTTTAATATCTCTCTAGCTCCAGCAGAAGTATCAAAACCAATACAACATATTTTATTACTCATAGCTTCGATTAAAACAAGCCCAAATGATTCTGTATAACTAGTCATTAAATATATATAGCTTTCTTGCATCAAACTTTCAACTTCTTCAAATGTTTTCTTTCCTAATAAAAATATATTTTTTTCTAAATTTAAATTAATGATTTTATTTTCTAATTCCTCTTTTTCATATCCATCTCCAACTATATTGACTTTAATATTTGGAATATCATTTTTTATTATATTAACTATATCAATCAAATCACCAAAACCTTTTTCTCTAGCAAGTCTTCCTACCGCTATTAATGTGTTTTTATTATGTTCTTTTTTAATAATTGGTAATTTATCAATTACATTTTGAATATATACAACTTTGGTTTTAAAGTTTTTTAATTTTCCTTTATAAAAATCTTTTAATTCGTTAGAAACACAAACTAAATAATCACTATTTCTACAAGAAGTAATAACCTTATTTATATACTGTTTATTATTATTATGATAATTATGTTCAGTTGCTATTTTTATATAGTTTTCATCTAAAACATCACTAACTATTTTATTATGAAATAATGTTGTTATAACATATTTACTATCTATTTTTTCTATTTCTTTATATTCTTTTATAGGCTTTAATATTAATATTTTTAAATTTTTATAACCATATTTCATAATATCTTTAATATTAAAATCTTTAACAGCTTTAATAAATTCATTCTTATATGGTCTATCGTTAATTAAATATTTAATGTTTATTTTATTACTAAAATAAAAACCTGGAGTATTACTTACTTTATATGATGAAATTATATTTATTTTATAATTGTCTTCTAACATACTACATAAAGAAGATATATATTTTTCAACGCCACCTGTTCCAAGATGTAATGCTACAATTGTAATCTTTTTTTCATCTAATTTTTTTTCGTTTTTCTTAAAAAGTTTACTTATTAAATATCCAAATATAAATGAATATATAATAGACCAAGTAAGTCCATCTAAAGTATTTCCACAAAAATATGCTCCTGCTAAACTAGCAAAAATACAAATAATTATACTTATATTTTCAAATGTAAAATATTTTCTATTAAATAAAATATAAAATAAAGAAACAAAAGGTATAAGTATATAAGGTAATATAAATAATAATATTCCTATTATCCCAATTGTATAATATTGTGATAAAAAATCTTTTTCAAGATAAATTGTATTAGTCATTCTTGAATACCCTTCACCAAATAGTTTTACTCCTGTCTTATTATTAGTATTATTTTGTTCAATTCTTTGTAAAACTTTTTCGGCAATAAATCTATTATCTTTTTTATTAAAAGTATCTTCGTTATACATTTCTATCCAAAATAATGGATCATACTCATATGAATATTTTTTAAACATATAATCTTTTCTAATTCCAAAATACTTATAATTTTCTTTAATAAATGTTTTAGAATAATTAATTTTATCATATTCTGATAAAGAATTTAATGTTAATAAAAATTTATTAAATTTTCCATCTTCAATTACTTCATTATTTTTATTGTTATCATTATTATTTCCATTTAATCTATTATAACAAGGTGAATAAGGATAAATTACAAACCATAAACCTATAAGAACTACGATAATAATAAATGGTTTTAAAACAAATCTTTCTTTTTTAATTATTATAAAGAAAAAATAACATAAAATCATAATAATCAAACAAATTAACATTCCAAGAGTAGCAACTTTAGTACCCAACATAAACATAGCGAAAAAATTTAATATCAAACAAATACTATTTTTAAAATTACATTCACTTATAACTAAATATAAAATATATATAGTAAGTCCAAAAAGTAAACTACTAATTAAATTTGCATAATTAAAATATCCTCTAGTGGCAGTATACATAAAACTAACACTGTTATGTATTCCATTAAACCAATCAAATATATTATATTGAACTGTTTGTGTATAATATGCTCCAATTGATATTTTAAATATATTAGTTATTACAATAATACTAGAAATAATTAAAGAAATCCATATACAAACATTATTAAATAACCTTTTATTTATATTTAAATTAGATGCAATAATGATTAAAACAAGTGGAACTGTTAACCTAATTATATATTCTATTTCTTGCATTAATGAATAATTAAAATTATTAGGAAATAATGTTGTCATGTTTAAACAATAATAATGATGAAGGATAACATAAACTATTACCATTAATCCATATACTAGATAATAAACATATTTTTTCTTAGATTTAATAGTAAATACAAATAAAATTGCCAACACCATTATAAACAAATATCTAATAAGTGTTGATGGAGAAAAGCCAATTTCTCCTGTGAAACTTGCATCAAATAAAATGTATGTATCTAAAAATGGCTGTAATAAAACAAAAATTGTAAGTATTTTTAATAATATATTATTTTTAATTATTTTATCTTTCATATGTCTACTCCTAACTATTTTTTAAATACAATTTCAACGCTACCATATATTGATAAAAATTTAACAATATTTGTTATCTTTTCTTTATATTTTTCATTTATTATTATTTTATCAAAACCTATTTGCATTTCGTTTAAAAAATTAACATAAAATTCTTCTAATTTGTTTTCTATAATTTTTTTATTAAATGTTCTTAGATCACTTCCTAAATAAATTGGTAAATCATCTGGTATTTCATCTATTACAATTGTTCTACTAGTATTTTTTGAGTAAAAATTATCTATTGCATTTAAATACAAATTATTTGTTATTTCAATATCTGTAAATCTTTTTCGCAAAAAAAATTTTATTACTTCTTTTTTATTTTTTGCTTCTTTATTAAAGTAAAATGGTTTAAATAATTTATTTATTTTTATTTTATTAAATAATCTATACATATAAAACTGAACTTTGTAAAATGGGATATAATAATAATTTAAAAGTCTTGTCACTACCCTTATTTCACCATTTATAACACATAGTTTTCCTAAATCATTATTGATATAATTTTCTTCAAACACTCTATATTTAAAAAAATTAAAATCAACATTTTTAACATTTAAAATACTCTTAGAATCTAAATCTAACCAAAATGGTCCATTCCATGTTAAATAATTATTATATACTTGATTAAGAAAAATATTTGTTCTAAAAAAACCAAAATCAATATAAAGATTTCTCCCAAGCCATAATAACTGTAATGGCATAATATATTTTTTATTAATATATTTATTTATCTTTATTTTACCTGATAAATTACCATTTCCATCAATAGTATCGACATTTGATATGATTGCATCATAATTATTGTTTTTCATATAATTAATTGCTTTTTTTAAAACATCAGGGTTATCTAATAAATCATCAGAATGTAAAATATAAACTAAAGAATTTTTTTCTTTAATGTAGTTACATGCTGTTTTTAAAGCATTAAGTTGATCCTTGTTTTCTTGATAGATATATTTTATTTTATTATCTTTATCATATTTTTTCTTATAATTATTTATTACTTTTTTCGTATCATCAGTCGAACCATCATCCACGATTATTATTTCATAATTTTTATAATTTTGACTTAATATTGAATCAAGTGAATAAACAATTGTACTACTATCATTATAAGTAGGCATTAAAATATAAATTTTCATAACTTCACCATATTACTTTCTTTCTTTTATTACTTTAGCAGGATTACCTGCAACTATTGTATTTTTTAAAACATCTTTTGTAACAACACTACCTGCTCCGATTATTGCTCCACTTTCTATTGTTACTCCTGGCAATATTATAACATTTGATCCTATCCAAACATCATCTTTAATTATTACTTTTTTAGCTTCTTCAAATCCTTGAAAAATCATTGGTTTTTCTAAAGATGTTTTATGGTTTTTGGTATAAATACTTACATTAGGTCCCATCATAACATAATTGCCTATTTCTACATTTTCTTGAATTAATGAATTTATTCCAAGACCAGAATGATGTCCTATTTTTATATGAGGAGAAAACTTAGCATTTTTCTCTATATCTACACTTTTACCACAACTATCAATTATTCCTCTAGTTAAAAGTGTTCTAATTTTACCACTAATTCCTAAAGAAAATATAGAATGAGATTCAGGTAAATGTTTAGCTATTAAATAATATAAAAAATAACAAATAGGTCTTAATACTTTTTTCATACTATTTTACTCCTTTCTTTTAAATATCATTTCTTTAAAGTCTTTAATAAGTTCTCTAAAACTATTATCAAATAGGTAATACATTAGTATAAGGAATAGTAATAATATAATGCAAAAAACTAATGAATATAAAAACCAATTAAAATAATTTGTAACTAAAACATATTTATTTATAAAAGCTATTATAAATGAAAATATTACAATTGAAAAAATATTTAACAAATTCTTTTTTAGATAATTTAAAATTGATATATTAAATATATTTTTATAAATATATTTTGGATAATACCACATAGTAGTTAATAATCTAGCAATAATAGTGGCATATAAAACAACTTCTAATTTTTTAAACTTTAGAATAAATACAAATGACAACAAGGCATTAATCACAGCTTCAAAAATCGCAACTTTTTTAAATTCCTTAAACAATCCTATAGAATCTCTAACCATAGTAAATGGTTTTAATACTATTGATATATACATTATTACAAGCATAGATATTAACCCTACTTTTGATATCAAAGACTCTTTGCCTATCCAAAGTATAACAAATTTGTCTATTGAGAATAAAAGTGCTATAAAGAAGAAAGTTGCAGCAAATAGGAAAAATGTATTAATCTTTTCAAAAACATTTATTTCTTTATCTTTCGAATCTTTTCCATAAATAACATTTCCAAAACTTGCTACAGTTCCATTTCCAATTTGAATGACAATATCATTTAAAAATTTAACAATATAATTATATGATGAATAAATAGTAACTGCCATAGGTGTCAAAAATGAAGAAATTAGTAAAATATCTGTATTATCATTTACAGCTCCGACAACTTTTATAGATACAATAGCTGATATTCCCTTTGTATCAAAATTATATGTTTCTGTAGGATTAATTGTTTTAAGCCAAGGAAATTTTTTATACACTTTTCTATTAGCCATAAAATATGCAAAAAATCTAATACATATAGTAAATATTAAAATTAATGCATAGTTTTGTTTATAAATTAATAAAATAATTTCTACAATTGCTTCGACAATTTTATATATATTTAAAGTAATATTAATTTTATACACCTCTTGATTTGCCATCAAGACAAATCTAGGAGCAAACATAAAATATTCAATTGCGCTTCTTACGATATATAAAATAAATAAAAATTGCATATATATTAAACTTAAACTATTATTTGTCAAAATATTTAAAAAGAAAGATACGACTATTCCAATTATTATCATCAATGTAGCTATTTTATTAAGTATTTTTTTTGATGCAATAAATATTGAAACAATTTTATTTTTATCTATATTTTCATCTGCAAAATATTTATAATAAGCTTGCGTTATTAATACTCCTATTCCACCCTCTAAAATTGAAATATAAGCAAATATTTGTATAAATAGCTGATTTAAAGCATATATTTCAACTCCTAAGCCCGATAAAAGATATTTAAGTTTTACAAATCCTAAAATTGCTATTATAAAATATGGTATTAAATATGATAAAACATTTTTAATAGTTTGTGTTTTTCTTTTCAATGTTACCAACTCCTATTTAATTTTTAAAAACTCAAAATAATCTATATTCTTTTCAATTATCTCATTTGTTGCAAGAGTAAGAACTTTAGTATTAGAAATAAAATCAGCATCTTCATTAAAATTAGTATAATGAAGTACTCCTTTTCTAGCTCTTGGAATAGGTAATATCCTTATTCCTAAAGGTTTATTTAATCTAGTTGATATAGCAATTACGTCCATAAAAGTAGATTTAATATTACTATCTTTTTCATCACAACTTATTGGTATCATATCAATTCCACAACCACACATTGTCGATAACTTTATTAAATCCTCAATATCAACACCAATTTCATTATTTATCTTACATAATTCAACATCTTCAAGCAAAGAGTACATCACTCCAGAAAATCCTACACTTTTAAACTCTGATGAAAAATATTTTAAAATATTTGTTAGATAAGCTGTTGCAAACAAAGTACCAGATTTAGAAAAATCATTAACTCCTAAATAATTTAAAATTGTAATAATACTACCATTATTATTATCATCTATAATTGGAGCAAGCGAAAAGTCAAATCCTTTAAATTCAATATTATATTTTAAAGCTTCTTCATTAGCAAGCTTTTCTATTTTCTTTATTTGTGGATATAAAGTATTAATAATATTTGTTCTTAACTCATTTAAATTAAGTTTGGAATTATTACAAATTATCATATTTATATCTTGTGTAAGCTCTAAAGCAATTGAAAAACCAAATTTTCCATCAGAAATAGAAAACGGAAAAAAAGGACAATTTGGTTTTACATTTACAGATAATCCAAGTCTAAAATTATCTTTACCATTTATACTTATATTAGATGTTTTTTTTATTAACTTTAATGATTCATCTAATATTTGATAATTAATTTTACCATCTTGTACTGCTAAAACGTTAACAAAAGATTGCTCATAATTTTTTAGTACATTATAAGCAAATTGCCATATTTTTTTATTGTTACTAGGAATTATTGGAATATTAAACCATCTTATATCATGAGTTAAACATAGGCTATTTAGATAATCAATGTTTTTTAAATTAAGTGGTTCACTTATACAAGGTAAAGTTGCCCTTTTTGTTCTTACAAAGAATTCTGAATTATCAAATTTCAGATTCACTTTTTCTATTATTTCAAATTCCTTTTCACTATAGTCACTATTAAGCATCCATGTAACTGATCTTATATTTATCATTATTTTAATTCTCCTAGAGTTAAATTTTCAATAGTAGGAATTTCAAAATAATATTTATGTTTTACAGTTTTGTATGGATATATTTTTTTATCAGTAACAACCTTTTTTCTTACAAGTTTTTGACTAACTGGATACTCTTTTCGAAGAGTCCAAACATCTACATCATCATAATCTACTAAAATAGCAGGAATTTTTTTTAATCCTAATTTTTTAGCAGTAGCAAATCTATGATGACCATCAAGTATCATATAATCTTTTTTTTCAACAATTAATGGTACAGTCCAAAAACCTTTATTTAAAATTTCTTTTTCTAAACTTGTAGCTCTTGTTTTATCATAATCTTCTATTGGCTTAAGCAAGGAAATATCAACTAATTCATATTTAACATTTTTTTCAATTTGACCTATTTTTTTATTTAATGCTTGATAATACTCTTCTGGTTTATTAAAAGTAAAAAACTCAAAATGACTTATATCTCCTTCATAACATGGAAGTTTATCTAAATTTTCAATCCATGGAACTAAATAATATTGCTTTATTGTAGATTTTGCATATTTATTTACTAATTGTTTAAATAATTCAATTTGTTCTTTATTTATTCTCATTAAACCTGATAATTTAGAATATCCTTTATATTTTGCTTGATAAGTAGGTATAATTCTAATATCTGTTACTTTACCATATTTATCTGATTTTAATATTCCACCATATTGTGGTTCTACAAATTTTCCTTTTGTAAACCAAACAGATTTACCCTCGAAATCAGAACCTAAAACATATTTAACAAGCGAATCTTCCATAATTGTATCTGCTTCAAAAACAACACATGGACCATCAATGTGTTTTAGTGCTAAATTCATTGAATTAATGTTAACATCTTCTTCATACATCGTATTATTTACTAAAATTACATTTGGATCATCAGCAAATATTTTTTTCATTAAATCAGCCCTATAACCTACTGTTATTACAATTTTTTCAACACCATACTTTTTAATTTGTCTAACTAATCTACATATTATTTTTTCATTATCGTATTCAAATAAACATTTTGGTATTTTGTTACTTAAATTTTCCATTCTTCTGCTTCTTCCTGCTGCTAAAATTATTACTTGTTTTATTTCATTCATTTTTATCACTTCTTTCTAAATTTCCATTTATTAAATATTGAACAAATCTTTTTGTTGCTTCGCCATCATTCATATAATTATATTTTTTATTAAACTTGTTCCATTTTTCATTATATTTAGGATATATTTTCTCAATATTTAGTATCGTATCATACAATTCATTTTCATCATAACATATAGGCCCTGGTAATGTTTTTTTATAATCAATGCAAAAACCAGGATATTTTTTATATTCATCATAATCATAAGGATAAAGTACTATTTTTTTGCCTGTTAAGGCAAATTCATAAATAGAAGCTGAATAATCAGATATAAGTATATCAGTTATTAAATATAAATTAACAATGTCTTCCTCCTCACAAACATTAATAAAGTTTGAATCATCAAATAATTTCTTATTAATTTTTGAGTTTAAAAGAGGATGTAATCTCACTAACACAACATAATCAGTTAGTTTTTTTAAGCTTTCTATTCTAATATTTATATTTTCTTGTCCTAACAAATCTGATCTATATGTTGGAGCATATAAAATAACTTTTTTATCTTTTGGAATATTAAACTTCTTAAGTAATTCATTATTTTTAATATCTTTATTATTTACAATATAATCAGTAGATGGAATACCTAGTCTTATAATTTTTTTATTAAAACCTGTCGAATCAATAATATGTTTTTCTTCAAGTTCACACATTGAAATATAAACATCCCATTCTTTACAATGATTAAGTAATCCATTTTTATACTCTTGACCTTTTTTATTTTCTTCTATTTCAAAGCCACCTTTTTTTATAGGACCGTGACCATGAAATGTTTGAATGTAAACCTGTTCTGGTCTTTTTTTGATGATATTTCCTATACTTTCACTCCTTATTAAGTACTTAGCAACCGATAAATAATATAAAGATTTTAGCGTTTTATAAAACACAACATCATTTTTATCAAGTTCATTTATATTAATGTTTTTATTTGTTAAATAAATCAATTTATATTTATTTGGATAGTTTTCTTTCAAATATAAATAAATAGCCTTAGGATTACCATCAATTTTATTTCTACCAGATTCAAATACTATTACATCATTTTTAATCTTAAATATATGAAAAAAAGAATTAACTATTTTTTCAAAAACTTTTTTCATAAACTACCTCATAAAAATCTTCCTATATATTTCTGCTTGTTTTTTTGTTTTTATATTTGTTTTTAAAGCAGTAACTATCTTTCTTTTTAATGGTTTTACTCCTTCTAACCATGTTCCTGTAAAAATATGAACTGTTGTAGAATTTTTAGAAGGATTACACAAAATATCATCTTTGTATACTTTTATACCATCTTTTAATAATTGTTCTTTATTTTCTTTTGAACAACCATATTCATTTATTAAAATATTCGATACTGATATTGTATTATTATTTTCAAAATCAAAATTATAAGCATCTAAATTATCATAATAATCTAACAATTTTTTAATAAATTTATTCTTTTTTTCTGCCCCAAACACTGCTGTAAACGGATAATTTTCTCTTTCAAATCCCACAAAAACTTTATTATTTAAAAACTTATCAAAATTTTCTAAAACTAAGACATCAGTATCAAGATATATTCCTCCATAATTATAAATAGCATACATTCTTATATAATCGCTTACATAAGCCCACTTTTTAGCTTCATAAGCTTTTTTTACAAATGGATGAGAACTTATATCAAAATTTGATTCATTCCATTCAATTATTTTATAATCTTTTAAATGTTTCTTCCAAGTTTTCATACATTTTTTTATATCTTTTGGTTTTGGATTATTTCCTACCCATACATAATGAATTATTTTCGGAATCATATTTTATTCATCTACTTTCTCAAAATCTTCTAAATTTCCTTCTTTATTTAATACTTTATTTACTGTTTTAGTAGCTTCTTCAAGTGTTTTATTACAACTATTAGCAAGTTTTATTGCTTCATTGAATTTATTAATCGCATCATCTAAAGCTACATTCCCATTTTCTAATTCTTTTACTATTTTTTCTAGATTATTTATTTTTTCTTCAAAACTTAATTCTTTTTCCATATTATTCTTCTCCTATTTCTATTACTTTTGATTTTATATATCCATCCATAACTTTTGTTCTTATTATATCATCTTTTTTAACAGAATTAATACTGTTAAATGATTTATCATTAATACTAGTGATTGTATATCCTCTTTTAATTGTTAAAATTGGATTTAATGCTTCAAGTTTATTTAATATATTTATATATCTATTAGTCTTATTATTTAAAGTGTTTTTTATATTATTATTAAATCTAACTTCAATATGTTTTAAATTATTATAATTATTGTCTAACTTACTTTTTATTATAAATAATAACTTTTCTACCAAATTATCTATTTTCTGTGCCTTAACTTCATATATACTCTCAGGATTTTTAAGAATATAAGATGATGTTAAACTAAGTAATTTTTCTTTATTTTTATTAATTATATTAACAATACCTTTATTTCTTCTTATATTAAGTTGATTAATATATGAAATAAGTTCAATTGTTGAAGGTACTGCTAGTTCTGCTGCAGCAGTTGGCGTTGGTGCTCTTAAATCTGCTACAAAATCACTAATTGTAAAATCTATTTCATGGCCTACTGCACTAATAATAGGTATTTTAGAATTAAATATCGCTTCTGCCACTATTTCTTCATTAAAAGCCCATAAATCCTCAATAGAACCTCCACCACGACCTAAGATAATAACATCTAAATCAAAGTTATTAGCAAGATTTATATTTCTTACAATATCTTCTTTAGCCCCTACTCCTTGAACTAAACAAGGAAATATATCAAGTTCAACATTTCTATATCTTCGATTAATCGTAGTAATAATATCTCTAATCGCAGCACCTGTTGTTGCTGTTATTATACCAATTTTTTTAGGAAATTTAGGAATAGGTTTTTTAAACCTTTCATCAAAATAACCCTTTTCACTTAATTTTTTCTTTAATTTTTCAAACTCAAGTGCTAAATTGCCAATTCCATCTTCCATCATTTCTTCAACATATATTTGGTAATTGCCATTAGCTTCATATACATTAATTCTACCAATAACAAGAACCTTTGTCCCATCTGTTGGATTAAACTTTATTTTCATTGCATTATTTCTAAACATAACAGCCATAATCCTAGAGTTTTCATCTTTCAAAGTAAAATATAAATGTCCTGAAGAATGATTTTTAAAATTAGATATTTCTCCCTTTAAATAAACTAAATTTAAATTACTATCATTTTCAAATTTATATTTAATATATTTATTTATTTGTGTAACTGTTAAATATTCATTATTCATAAACATACCTCATTAATTATTTTACCATATTTTCTTTAGTAATGCCTAGTATTTTCACTAATTTTACACAAAATAAAAAAGAAAATTATTTCTTTCTTACTTAACATATATTAATCTTTTAACAAATGGTATTTTACTTAATATAAAACTAGTTATTAAACTTATTATAAATACTATAAGAGAAATAAAGAAAACCTTTATAGTTAAATTCATATTTAAATTAAATACATTATATTTCATTAATAATCCTAAAACTAAACCATGAATCAAATATATACCAAAATATAATTTAGATAAACTATTTAATAATTTTGTTTCTTCTTTTTTATTAAATATATTTTTAAATAGTAAAAAAAGTGAAGCACTATAAAGATAAATATTAAAAGAACCATATTCAAAAAATCTTTGCGAATGAATATTATTTAAAATAGAATAATTTATCGTAAGTATAGGTGTAATAATAAGACTAATTAGCCCTATAATATAAACGATATATCTATATTTTTTATTTATTTCAAAAGTATTTAAATAATAACCTAAAATAAAATATAAAGTAAAACCAGTAAATAAAGTAGGATATTTTAAATTTATATTAAATACAGTTAATATACTTGGAGTACAAGTAAATATAAATAATAATATAATTAAATATTGTAATAAATTTTTATTTTCTTTTTTAGTAATACATCTAACAAAAGGAACGCATAAATAAAACCCTATTATCGTCACTAAAAATTTTAAATGAAAAATTCCATTTCCTAAGATTGTTGATATAAAAATATCTTTTAAAACTTTAACATTTATTATCTTATTACCATATACAATAATATTTAATATAGAATAAATCATATTCCAAAATAAATATATTAAAAATATATTAAGGATATATTTTCTAAACATATCTTTTATCTTTATATTTTTATCTTCATTTAAAAATATTGCACCACTTATCATAAGATAAATTGGAACAGCACATCTACATATAGAATCTAAAATAGTAAGAAAAGTAAATTCATTGCTTTTTAAATCTAAAACATACCAATTTCTACTAATAACATGAATCATAATTACCATAAAACAAGTAATTACTTTTAAAACATCAAAATAAACAATTCTTTTTTTCATATAAATACCATAAAGAAGAAAAACTACTTTTCTTCTTTTAATTCCTCATGATAAATTTTATCTAAACAAGCATTAATCATCTTAGTAACATCTTCATCACTATATTTTTTAGATAATTCAATTGCTTCATTAATAGCTACGATACTTGGCGTTTTTGTATATAAAAGTTCGTAAATTCCAAGCGAAAGTATAGCTTTATCTACCTTACTTAATCTATCTATCGTCCAGTTATTTAAATATTTATTAGCCATTTCACTTATCTTTTTTTGATTTTTATAAATTCCTTTACATGTTTCTATTACAAATTCTTCATTCTTATAAATATCTGGTTGTTCTTCAATTAATTTATCAATGCTAAATTTTAAATTAGCAACTTCCATTATATAAGATTGATAAGTAACTGTAACAATAACATCTCTTAATTCACTACGACTTTTCATAAATAAGTACCTCCAAATAAATTATATATAAAAAAAACATTTTTGTAAACAAAAACTAGAAGTATAAATACGATAAACCTGAAATAATCAGGTGGGCATCTCTTAGTTATTTTTAGGATTCTTAAAATTATTTAAGCATTCAACACCAATAACTATACTCTGATTCCCTTATCGATGTTTGTAGGGTTTATACAAAATATATATCTTCTAGTTAATTTAAGTTTATCATAAATAAAAATATAAGCAATAGAATTAAAATTATTTTACATTTATTTTACAATATTTTTTATTTTCAATTTTTAACTTTTTTAAACTTTCACAAAGTAATTCACTAATAATTGTATCTAATTTTTCAGTACATCTTAATTGTGAACTTTCATATTGAATATTATAATTAGTAAAATTTTTAATTTTATTTTTACTATCTAAAATAAAATTAAGTATTTTTAAGTTATCATTATCTTCAAATAAATTAGTCTTATCAATAGGAATATACTTATCATAATAAGTTCTACCACTATAACCATACTTATCATAAACGGTAGTTACTACGACAAGTTTATTATTAAAATTATTTTTAATAAAGTCTTGTTTTTTCTTTGGTAATACATATGTAAAGTTTGAAGAAGAATCAATTTTACCATTTATTACTATTTTATAATCATCATAATTAATTTCTATTCCCTCTTTTGTATAATTAAAATCAAGTGGATTTAAACACCACGTTATTAAAGATAAAAAATATAAATTTTTATCATATAATTTATTCATCAAAAATGTTCCTTTCTTCATAATCATCAAGAAAATTATATTTTAAATTTTTACTTTTATAACCTAAAACAGCATCAATATTAATATTTTTACTACTATTTAAAATATTAATATCAACATTTTTATTTATTTTTCTTAAATTTTTAATAAGATTTTTCATTTCAAGTCTTTTCCCTAAAGATTTTTTTGTAACATTACAAGCACAATCTAAAAAATTTAAATTATTATATCTTGCCCATGAAATTATATCTTCTTCTTTAATATAATAAAGAGGTCTTATAAGTTCCATGTTTTTAAAGTTCTTACTTTTTAATTTAGGCATCATTGCTTTATACTCTCCAGCATACAAAATATTTAACATAATTGTTTCAATCGCATCATCAAAATGATGTCCAAGAGCAATTTTATTACATCCAAGTTCTTCTGCTTTAGCATACAAACTTCCTCTTCTTTTTCTAGCACATAAATAACATGGAGATGTTGTATTTTCTATTTCCTTAAAAATATCACTTTTATAGATAACAGCGTCAATTCCAAGAAGTTTTAAATTAGCTTTTATTTTATCTAAGTTTTCCTTTTTATAACCAGGATCCATAACAATAAATTTAAGATCAAAATGATATTTAGAATGAATTTGTAACTCTTGCATACATTTAGCAAGTAAAAATGAATCTTTACCACCACTTATACAACAACAAATCTTATCATTTTCTTTTATAAGTTCAAAATCTTTAACTGCATGTACGAATTTTTTATATATTTTACTTCTAAATTTCTTTATTATACTTTTTTCTATTTCTTTAACATCATTCATAGTATTCCTCCATAAATTTCCGTAGTATATGATACCATTTTTTATAGTTTTATTCAAGAAAAAAAGCAATGTATTTGCTTTAATCTATTTTTATATGTAATTCTTCTAATTGTTTTTCATTAACATCATTAGGACAATCACTCATTAAGCATGATGCACTAGCAGTTTTTGGAAATGCAATTACATCTCTTATATTTGTTGTATCTGTAAGAAGCATTGTAAGTCTATCTAATCCAAGAGCTAAACCACCATGTGGAGGTGTACCATAATTAAATGCTTCAAGGAAAAAGCCAAATTTTTCTTTTGCTTCTTTTTCTGTTAATCCTAAAGCTTCAAACATTTTAGCTTGAACTTCACGATTATGAATACGGATACTTCCACCACCTGCTTCATAGCCATTTATAACAATATCATAAGCTTTAGAATAACAATTTCCTTTATCTGTTAAAAGTTTATCTATATCACTATCATTTGGAGCAGTAAATGGATGATGACATGCAACATATCTATTTTCTAATTCACTATACTCAAATGAAGGAAAATCTGTAACCCATAACATTTTATAACTTTTTTTATCAATTAAATCTAAATCATTAGCTAGCTTTATTCTAAGAGCTCCAAGAGCTTGTTTCGTTTTATCTTTTTTATCTGCTACGATTAAAACTAAATCATTTTCTTCTAAAGATAAACTTTGTTTTATATTATTTAATTCATCATCACTTAATACCTTAACAATACTACCAGTAAACTCATTATTATTATATTTTAACCAAGATAATCCGTTTACTTTATATGTTTTAATCATCTCACTAAGTACTACGATTAAAACTAAATCATTTTCTTCTAAAGATAAACTTTGTTTTAGATTATTTAATTCTTCTTCACTTAATACCTTAACAATACTACCAGTAAATTCATTATTATTATATTTTAACCAAGATAATCCATTTACTTTATATGTTTTAATCATCTCACTAAGTTTATCTATATCTTTTCTAGAAGTAGAATCTGCTTTATTTTTTACTACCAAACAGTTAATTATCCCTTTATCTTTTAAAACATTTTGAAAAATAGAAAAATTAGTATTTACAAAGATACTTGTTATATCATTTATTTTCATATCAAAACGTAAATCTGGTTTATCACTTCCATAAAAGTTAATCGCATCATCATATTTCATACGCATAAGTGGTAAAGAAATATCGATGTTTTTTATTTTTTTAAACACATAAGCTACCAAGTTTTCTGTTAAATCCATAACATCTTCTTGTTCTACAAAACTCATTTCAATATCAACTTGAGTAAATTCTGGTTGACGATCTGCTCTTAAATCTTCATCTCTAAAACATTTTGCTATTTGAAAATATTTTTCAACTCCTCCCACCATTAAAAGTTGTTTAAATATTTGTGGTGACTGAGGAAGAGCATAAAATTTTCCTTTATTAACTCTTGAAGGCACTAAATAGTCTCTTGCTCCTTCAGGAGTAGATTTACAAAGAATTGGTGTTTCAACTTCAATAAATCCTTCATTTGATAAGAAATTTCTTATAGCAAGTGTAATATTACTACGTGTAATAAGTTTTTCTTTTAAATAATTTCTTCTTAAATCAAGGTAACGGTATTTTAATCTTGTATCTTCTAAAGCAGTAGTTTCATCAGTTATTTCAAATGGTAAATCATTTGCTTCACTTAATAAAGTAA